>NZ_KV786969.1:0-36611 GCF_001806975.1 Aerococcus sp. HMSC10H05 | reverse complement strand
TTGGTCACCAACACTATTTGACACAGAACCATCTTAAATTATGCTTCTTCTACAGTGTCAGTGATTAAAGCCATTGCTTTCTTCAATGCAATATCATTTTTTAACATGTCTTCTGTTACGACATTTTTAACTTCTTCAACAGTCATGTTGTAAGTTTCAGCTAATGTAGCAATTTCTTTTTCTACATCTTCAACTTTTGCAGTAATGTTTTCATCTTCAACGATTTGCTCAAGAATTAAGTTCGTTTTTACGCGTGTATCAGCATCTTCTTCGAATTGAGCATGTAAGTCAGCTTCAGTTGTACCTGTTAATTGGAAGTACATTTCTTTAGAGATACCTGAACGTTGCATTTCGTTTAAGTAGTGATCCATTTGACGGTGAACTTCTTCATGTACCATTTCGTGTGGTAATTCAGTAATTTCAGCGTTCTCTACTGCTAAACGTAAAGCTTCTTCTTCACGAGCTTCTTTAGCTGCTGCTTCTTTTTGCTCAGTTAATTCTTTACGGTATTTTTCTTTTAATTCGTCTAAAGTTTCAACTTCTTCATCAACATCTTTAGCAAATTCATCATCTAATTCTGGCACTTCTTTAGTTTTTACTTCATGTACTTTCACTTTAAAAGTAGCATCTTTACCAGCTAATTCATCCGCATGATATTCTTCAGGGAAAGTAAGGTTTACTTCTACTTCATCGCCTTCTTTTACACCAACTAGTTGGTCTTCAAAACCAGGGATGAATGAGTTAGAACCTAATTCTAATGAATGGTTTTCCCCTTTACCACCTGCGAAAACTTCGCCATCTTGGAAACCTTCATAGTCGATAACTACTGTATCGCCATTTTCAGCAGCCCCATCTTTTAATGCTAATTCACTTAAATTAGCTTGCGCTGCAGATAAACGATCATTGATTTCTTCTTCAGTCACTTCAACTTCTTGTTTAGAAACAGTTAGGTTTTTATATTGACCCAATTTAACTTCTGGTTTAGTTGCCACGTATGCAATTAATTCCCAGTCAGCATTTGGTTCGGCAGATTTAATATCAAAGCGAGGTTGTGTAACAATATCCAAGCCTGATTCTTCAACAGCTTTTGTGTAGGCTTCTGGTAAAACGATGTTTACAGCATCTTCAAGTAAAGTTTGTTCACCAAACATTCTCACAAACATTTGATAGTTTACTTTTCCTTTACGGAAACCTGGTACAGATACATCCTTTTTAATTCGGTTAAAAGCTTGTTTCTTAGCTTGTTCTGCATCTTCTTTTGCTACGGTAAAGTGTAAAATACCTTCATTTGTTGATGTTTGTTCATAATTTACTGACATTTAAATTCCCCTAACTCTAGTTATATTTACTAATCGATTACGTATTTATGCATAATCTTGACATCATAAAATACTACACTAAAACTCACGAGTTGTCTAGTTAATGAGCCAAAATCGCCTTTAATGTTATAATAAACTTGAGGTTTTTTCTTGTTTTTATATTAAAATCCATGATAAAACTATTGTACAAAGGACAAATAGGATAGAATAGAATAAATATGGTCTCTTAGATAATGACCATATCTAAAGGAGGGCATCATGAGATATCCTAATGGTAAAATCTACCATAATCAGACAAAACATTCCCTATCCCCAGCTTCTAAAGGGAAGTCAAGCTTTGCTAAACGTGGTATGAAGTTAGAAGAAATGATTAATCAGACCAACCAGTGGTATTTATTGCGTGATAAAGCTGTTATTCACAAAAAGCCAACACCTGTTCAAGTTGTGTCAGTTGACTACCCAAAAAGAAGTCGTGCAAAAATAACAGAGGCTTACTATAAATCTGCTTCCACAACAGACTACAATGGTATTTACAAAGGAAAGTATCTTGATTTCGAGGCTAAACAAACTAACCTTAAAACTAAATTTCCTCTTCATAATATTCATCAGCATCAAATAGATCACATGACAAATTGTGCCAAGCATGGTGGTGTTTGTTTTGTCATATTTCTATTTAAAGAACTTCATGAAGCCTATGTATATCCCATTACTGCTTTATTAGAAGATTGGACAAATTTTTTAGCTAACGATATCACTGCAATCCCTTTGAAAAAAATTCAAACTAAAGGTTTTTCAGTAGATATGGGCTACCAACCCCAAATTGACTATTTAGCAGCAGTGGATAAAATGATAGCAGTGAGTGATTAAAATTAAACAAACTTACTAGGAGTGATAAACATGAGTCAAGATCAAAACTCAAGACGACGAAGTCAAAACAATAGAAAATCGTCTAAGAAAAATCAACGCAAGCGAAGCTCGTCAAACCGTTCTGGTATGGCCCTTTGGAAAAAGATTTTAATTGGGATTGTTGGACTAGGTGTAGTTATAGGGGTTGCCCTTTCCATTATTGCTTTTTTATGGATTTCTGATAGCCCTTCAATTTCTGAAGAAGATTTGTATGGCACGATTGCATCAAGTGTATATGATAACGAAGGTAATGTCGTTTATGAAACAAGTCAAAATGATCGTATAATTGTTGACGAAAATGATATTTCACAACAAACATTTGATGCAGTAATATCTATTGAGGACCGCCGTTTTATGAAGCACAACGGTTTTGATCCTATTCGTATAGCAGGTTCATTTTTAGCTAACTTAAAGGCGGGTGGGATAGCACAAGGTGGTTCAACCCTAACCCAGCAATTGGTTAAATTGACCTCTTTTTCAACGAATGAAGAGGACCAGACCTATAAACGAAAAGTGCAAGAAATTTGGTTAGCAATTCAAGTAGAACAAGACTATTCTAAACAAGAAATTTTTGAGTTTTATATTAATAAAGTATATATGGCGAATGGTGTCTATGGTATGGGTACTGCTGCTGAAGTATATTATGGTCAATCATTAAGTGAACTATCTTTAGCGCAAACCGCCCTACTAGCCGGAATGCCCCAGGCACCAAATGCTTATGATCCATATTCTGAACCTGAGGCTGCTTTAGAGAGAAGAAATCTTGTACTTTCTGAAATGCTAGATAATGAAAAAATTACCCAAGAAGAATATGACGAAGCTGTTGCAACGCCTATCGATGAAGGCCTATTAGATATCGAAAGTGAATCTACTGCTGAAACACAAACGGCAATTATGCTAGATGCTTATATTCAAGAAGTTGCTGCTGAAGTGGAAGAAGCTGGGTATGATATGTATTCAGATGGTTTACAAATCTATACACACCTAGATATGGATGCGATGACTGAAATCTACAATACGATCGAGGATGAAGATGGTTATTTCTTCACAAACGATAATATGCAAGCCGCGGCTTCACTTGTAGATACTGAAACAGGACATATACTCGCCCTTTATGGCGGCCGTAATCAAGATGGGCAACTATCATATAATCGCGCAACTCAGTTAGAACGAAGTGTTGGCTCATCAATTAAACCATTTGCTGATTATGCAACGGCTATAGAGTATCTGAATTATTCAACTGAATCCTCTATTAAAGATGAGGAACACGAATTCTCAAGTGGTGATGAAATTAACAACTGGGATAACTTATATCATGGTACTATTACACTTCGCCAAGCCTTAATTGGTTCACGTAATATTCCAGCTTTAAAACTACTGCAAGAAGTAGGTACTGAACAAGTAAATGAATTCCTACAAAGTATGGGCATTGTGTTAAATGACGGAAATGGTGTTTACGAATCAAATGCTATTGGTGGTGAGATTACACCATTACAATTAAGTGCTGCCTTTGCTACTTTAGGTAATTATGGTGAATATAACCAGCCACGTGCGGTTGATTATTTCACAACGATAGATGGTGAAGAAGTTACTATTGATTCAACAAGCAATCAAGCAATGGATGAGTCCACTGCATATATGGTAACCGATATGCTCAAAGATAACTTCACGGATACTGCATACGGATTATCTACTAACTACCATACAGCTGGTCTAGCTGAAGCAGGTAAGTCTGGTACCACCAACTATACAGAAGAGCAAGCTGCTGAACTCGGTGTTGACTCAAGTGCTGTACCGGATACCTGGATGTCAGGTTATACAACTGATTATGCCCTATCAATTTGGACTGGTTATGATAACCCATTCTCTACCGATGAGGTCGGTTATATTGATGGACCAGATCGATATATCGTAAGTTATCTATACCAAGCTATTATGGGATACCTATCCACTACTTCAGAAAATGCGGATTGGGTACAGCCTGATTCAGTACATGAAGTGAAATTAGTTAAAGATGCAATACCAGATGAATTCCCAACTAATGCGACACCTTCATCACAGGTGTTAACTGGTTTAGCAAATGATAGCCTTTATAAGGATTATCAAAATTGGCTAGCATCTGGAAATGCGATTGTTCAATCATCGTCGTCTTCTAGTCGTGTATCTTCTAGCAGCTCAAATTCACCTGCTTCATCGTCAAGTTCAAGTGCATTATCATCAGTTGAAGAATCGATGGAGGAATCAAGTTCTTCTGATATTGAAACATCTGAATCAAGTGAGAGTGATGGTTCAGAAGTGGAGGCCCCTTCAAGTGAAGTGGATTCTTCAACTTCCGAATCTATACCTGAAGAACAACCAAGTGCTTCTTCATCAGTATCAAGTCCAGCAGGTTCTGATGATACTATAGGTGAAGATGAAGCTGCCTAATTAATCATGATCTCTAAATAATAAATTGTAGAGGCTGGGACCAAAAATGTCTCAGCCTCTCTTTACTATATAAGAACGTTTATCATTGGGTTCCAAAAGTCAGTATTGTCCGATACTTCCCAAATGTCTCCAATAATATTTCATTATTGTTCGCCTTTTGGTTCAGTACGTCAATTCTAAACGACTATTGTCTCACCTTCTATTTATTGTGCTTTTTAAATGAAGCCTTTATAATAGAAATAATCAAACAAAAAGAGGGGGAAATTATGTTTGCACTAGATTACTACGATACCGTAACCATTCCATCTGCATCAAAAGACCGCCCTTACATCCCAGTTTATGCATGGCAAGAAGCAGAATATCCAAAGGCCATTATCCACATTGTCCATGGGATGTCAGAATTTGGTGGCCGTTATAAAAAAGTAGCAGAGTCATTTATAGCGCAAAATTTTCTAGTCATTGCTCATGATCACATTGGACATGGCGGGCTAGCTAAGGAACACAACCGCCTAGGTTATTTTGGTACAACAGATGCTGGGCATATTATGGTTGAAGATCTACATCGTGTAGTTCAAAAAACAAAAGAACATTATCCAGATTTACCTTACTATATCCTCGGTCACTCTATGGGTGCTTATATTACTCGTTTATATCTTGGAAAATATAGCCAAGAAATTGATGGTGTCCTCCTTAGCGGAACTAATACAAATAGTCCTTTATTCGCAACTGGTGCTGCCTTGGCACCAATCTTAAATATCCTTCATCCTGACGCTTATAATTATTATATTCATCAAAAGTTATTTGGTACCGGTCTCTCCGATGATCCTAGCGTTGCTAATTCGTATCCAGAATATTGGTATCCACCTAATAATGGTGAAGAACGCGATTGGCCCCTAGTCGGCTTTGTTTTTACTAATAATGGATTTGCAGAATTAGTCAAAATTGCCCATAAAGCAACAATAACTTCATGGACCCGAAATATCCGTAAAGACTTGCCAATTGCTATTATTGCTGGTCGTAACGATCCTTTGATCAATGGCGGAAAAGAAACCCAAAAACTAGCCAAAGAACTGATCCGTGCTGGTTTCGAAGATGCCACCATCATGATGTTTGAAGATAGAGGTCATGAGTGCTTAATGTATGGTAATACAAAGCCTGTATATCAGATGATTAACAATTGGTTTAAAAAACAACTTAAAACATCTTCTAAATAAACGCACATTATTAAAAAGCACGCCTGTCATTTTTCGACAAGCGTGCTTTTTACTGTTTTTCATTAAGTCCACTTATGATAGTCTTCATCTGACATAGCTTCTACCTGTCCAAGTAAATAACCATTACCTACTTGCGAGAAGAAGTCGTGGTTAGATGTTCCCGTAGAAATACCATTCATTACAATTGGGTCTACATCATCTGCTGTATCAGGGAATAACGGATCAAAACCAAGATTTTGAAGGGATTTATTCGCATTATAACGTAAGAAGATTTTCACATCTTCTGTCCAACCTAAATCATCGTAAATATATTCACTGAATTTCGCTTCATTTTCATATAATTCGTATAGTAAGCTAAATGCCCAGTTTTGCATTTCTTCTTGTTCCTCTTTTGATAATTGGTTGAATTTAATTTGGAATTTATAACCAATATACGTACCATGGACACTTTCATCACGCAGAATCAATTTAATGATTTCAGCAACGTTAGGTAATTTACCATTACCTAAATACCATAAAGGTGCGTAGAATCCTGAATAGAACAAGAACGACTCTAGGAAGACAGAGGCTACTTTTCTTTGCAAGTCATTACCGTTTTGATAAATATCATTAATACGGTTAGCTTTATATTGAATAAATTCATTTTCACGTGTCCAAGCAAAGATTTTGTCAATTTCTTTAGGTGTGTTCAATGTTGAGAAAATTGATGAATAGGATTTGGCATGGACACTTTCCATAAATTGGATGTTATTATATACCGCTTCTTCATGTTGAGTACGGATTGATGCCTTCAATGATTGTATGCCATCTTCAGATTGTAAAGTATCTAGCAAGGTTAACCCACCAAATACTTTTCCAATCATATCTTGTTCTTCACTTGATAGTGTACGCCATGTATCTAAGTCATTTGATAATGGAATACGTGTATCTAACCAGAATTGTTCTGTTAACTTTTCCCATGTTAACTTGTCAATCATATCCTCAATATCATTCCAGTTAATAGCGATATAAGGATTTTCATTAAAATTCGTCATGTATGTTCCTTCCTTACTACAATTTCTACGGATTAAATAGTACAGCTTTCACAGTAGTTAGCCCCAACTTCTTCGTTATTATCTGTAAACGTACGTACATAGTAAATAGATTTAATGCCACGTTTCCATGCATAACGACGTAAAATATTTAAATCACGCGTTGTCATCTTGCTTGTACGGCCTTCTTTCCATGGATATAGACCTGCTGGAATATCTGAACGCATGAATAAGGTTAAGCTCATACCTTGATCAATATGTTGTTGAGCAGCTGCGTAGATATCAATAATTTTACGGTTATCGATATCATAAGCAGATTGGTAATAAGGTAATGTTTTATTGTTTAAGAATGGTGCTGGGTAGTATGTTTTACCAGTTTTCTTCTCTTGACGTTCTTCAATTAACTGAATAATTGGATGTAGACTTGAACTCGTTTCATTTACATAAGAAATTGAACCTGTCGGTGCAACTGCTAATCGGTTTTGATGGTATAAACCATGTTCTTGTACTGCTGCACGCAATGCTTTCCAATCTTCTTGTGTTGGGATATGAATACCTTCAAACAATGCAGCTACCTTTTCAAATTCAAAAGTTGTCGCTTCATTAATATATTTGTCAAAATATTCACCCGTTGCATAAGTTGAGTTTTCAAAGTTATCAAAACTTACACCTCGTTCTTTAGCAATTTTATTTGAAGCAACTAAAGTATAGTAGTTCAATAATAAGAAATACTTATCTGTAAATTCTACTGATTCTGGAGAACCATAGTACATTTCATTTAAAGCAAAGTAAGTATGTAGTCCCATAGCACCTAATCCAATTGTATGTGCTAAGTCATTCCCTTTCTTAATAGAAGGCACTACATCAATCGATGATGCATCAGTAACGTAAGTTAACCCACGTACCATGGTTTCAACAGACTTACCAAAGTCTGGTGAATGCATTAAGTTATTAATATTTGTTGATCCTAAGTTACAAGAAATATCTGTTCCTAATTCTTCAAACGTTTGGTCATTATTGATGATTGAAGGTCGTTGAACTTGTAAGATTTCAGAACACAAGTTACTCATCACAATCGTTCCATCAATCGGATTTTGATCATTTACAGTATCGATGTTGATGATATACGGATAACCAGATTCTTGTTGTAATTTAGAGATATCATCTTCTAAATCACGCGCACGGATTTTAGATTTTCTGATTTCAGGATTGTTTACTAAGTTGTCGTACTCTTCAGTGATATTAACATAAGCGTATGGTTTGCCGTAAATGCGCTCAACATCATATGGACTAAATAAGTACATCATTTCATCTTTTTCTGCTAACTCATAGAACTTATCAGGTACAACTAGTCCTAATGATAAAGTTTTCACACGAATTTTTTCGTCTGCATTTTCTTTTTTAGCAGATAAGAAAGATACCACATCCGGGTGGAATACGCTCAAGTATACAGCACCCGCACCGTTACGTTGGCCTAGTTGATTAGAGTATGAGAATGAGTCTTCTAATAATTTCATTACTGGAATAATTCCTGAAGATGCATTTTCAATTTTCTTAATCGGATCACCGGCAGCACGAATATTCGTTAAGTTAACCCCTACTCCACCTCCTAGACGAGATAGTTGAAGCGCTGAGTTGATTGTACGACCGATTGAGTTCATATCATCTGTTGCTTGAATTAAGAAACATGAAACTAACTCACCACGACGTTTACGACCTGCATTAAGGAAAGTAGGCGTTGCAGGTTGGTAACGCTGATTAATCATTTCATCACGTAAATCACTCGCAACTTGCTCGTCACCGTTTGCTAAGTATAAGGCAGTAAATACAATACGGTCTTCGTAGCGTTCTAGGTAACGTTTACCATCGTTAGTTTTAAGTGCATATTGTGTATAAAACTTATAAGCACTCATAAATGATTTAAAACGGAATTTAAAGTCATACGTCTCTTGCATCAAACGTTTAACAAAATCACGATTATATAAGTTTAAAAAGTCTTCTTCTAAATAGTCATTTTCGATTAAATAGTCAATTTTTTCATCTAAAGTATAGAAGAACACTGTATTTGGATTTACATGCTCTAAAAAGTAAGCACGAACCGCTTCTTGATCTTTTTCAATTTGAATTTTCCCATCAAGTGGACGGTTAACTTCATTATTTAACTTGAAATATGTAATTTCTTTATCTTGTACTACTGCTTTAGGTTGGTCCAATTTCATTCACCTTTTCTTTCAAAATTGTTACGTCGTTCATATTTCCCTGAAATTCAAAAGTCAATAGCAAAGGTACATTATACGCTTTTGCTAAATCTTTTGCAGTGAAACAATAAAGTTCATTGAAATTTAAATTCCCTGAACCACAAACGCCTCTTAAATACGATAGATTTTGACCAGTTTCAATAAAATCATTCAATATTTCGGTTACTTCAATATCATAAGTTGGAGCAATCACGATATAGGGTTCGCTTATTTCTTGAAAAGCATTATCCATTGTAATTCTAAGGCTATCCATTTCAAGTTTATTTACAAACTTTTGTGTCTGCCCTGTTAAGGACATATACACAATCTTCACATCACATTCCTCCTAATCAAAGAATGACACCACTACATGTAGTGGTGCATTTCTATTATATACAACTATATATGGTTTTTTGTTAGATTTCAACTATATTAAACCACAGTTTGTTTTCTGCAAACATTTATTCTCAACTAAGCCAAGAGTCATTATAAAATACAATCACTAGAATAAGCCACCATTTAAGCTAGTTCTTCTCCCTGGTAAAAATATTTTTATCGGCAAATCTGCCACCAACTAAATCTTTTGTCTGTAAATTTCTTTTGAGTTTATGTCTTAAATTATACAAAAAATGTTTTATCCCTAAACATAATGACTATGACTTGATTTTTATCATTTACAAACGTAATCTTTAACTGTTAAGGCACATATCGAAAGGAGTAAATAATGGTAACAGCAAAAACAAATCCTAAAAGTCATGATTTTCAAGATGTGTCTGCTTCAGAATGGGAAATTATGCGTGTGGTGTGGGCTCAAAAAGAAACCAACTCCCGCACTATTATTGCTTCCTTAGCAGATAAAAAAGGCTGGAAACCGGCCACTATAAAAACCCTTATTGGTCGTCTAAGTAAAAAAGGCTGGCTAGAGACTGTTAAAAATGGTAAATCGTTTATTTATCGACCAGCCATAGATGAAGATACGGCATTACAACATCAAGCCAAGACATTATTGAATGGATGGTGCAATACAGATGCCGATAAAGTCATCTCTGCACTGATTCAAGCATCCATTTTAGACGATAGGATGAAAGATAATATCCTAACTGCTTTAGACCAAGCAACCTACGTTGACCATGTAACTTGTCATTGTACTCCTGGACAATGTATACATCATCCAGACACACATTAATGTTTATTCAGATAATTGCCAATTAATTGGCGTACGGCCAGACTGAACGAGTAACGCATTCGCCTTGGAAAATGGCTTGGTTCCAAAGAATCCACGTGAAGCAGATAAAGGGCTGGGATGGACTGAACTTAGAATATAATGCTTATTTGTATCAATTAAACGCGCTTTTGCTTTTGCTGAATTTCCCCATAAAATAAAAACTATTGGTTTTGGGGCATCATTTAACGCCTCTATTGCTGCATCGGTCAACAGCTCCCAGCCTTTACTTTTATGGGCGTTTGCCTGACTATCTGGAACCGTTAATACAGCATTTAATAATAAAACGCCTTGATCAGCCCACTCTCTCAAATCGCCATGATCTACCTGGGAAATAGCTAAATCTGCTTCCAGTTCTTTATAAATATTGCGAAGCGATGGAGGGATTTTTACCCCTTTTGCCACTGAAAAACTTAGACCTTGAGCTTGACCGGGTTGATGGTAAGGATCCTGTCCTAAAATGACTACCTTTACCTGATTAAAAGGTGTGTGTTCAAAAGCTGCATAGATGTTCATTGGGTCCGGATAAACCGGCCCTTTTTTATACTCTGCTGCAATAAATTTTTCAAACGTTCTAAACGTTTCAGATGTGAGTACTGGTGCTAACTCTCTTGCCCAATCACTTGGCAGTTTACCAAAACTTGTCATAACATCTACTACCCTTCTCTTTTATATAGCTTATATTATAGCACTTCCCAGCATAATGAATGTGTTTGACTTAGTTTAATCCTAACCAACGAACATACCGTTTGACTAGTGAATTTAAATTGACCATGTTAAACTAAAGTTAACTTAATTGAGATAGGAGCTTATAAATGATTGAATTGATAGTTTCGGACATGGATGGCACGCTATTAGATGAACACATGGATATTCCACAAGAGAATATTGATGCAATAATGCATACATATAATAAGGGGATTCCTTTTGTTGTATGTACTGGTCGTAATTTTACAGAGGCTAAAGTAAAATTAGACGAAGCAGGTATTCGTTGTCCTATCGTTGGTTTAAACGGTTCGATCCTTTTTGACCGTAATGGTAAGGTAGAGAATGAAGTAGATATTGAAGATCAAACTGCTCTCGATATTCTAGATAAGGGGTATGAAGCTGGATATTATATGGAAGCAATGACCAGTAAAAATGTATATTCTTCTTCGCGTGAACAACGTATATTAGCGATTACAGAACTTATTCATGGTATGAATCCCCAAATGTCTTTAGAAGAAGCAAGAACACGTGCAACACAGTCAAATGAGGTTACCACAATTGAATATCGTGATGATTTACGGACGTTAGTAACTGAGGAAGGTCAAGCCATCATTAAAATTACCTTTGTAGATGCTGACCCAGACAACACGATCAAACCACTAGCAGAAGAAATTGGTGCGCTATATCCTGATACTCATATCACATCATCATTCAAATATAATATTGAAATTAATCATGCGGACGGTACTAAAGGAAAAGCCATTGAAAAATACTGTCAAGATCATGGTTATCACATTGATAACGTAGTCGCAGTGGGTGACAACTTTAATGATGTCTCAATGTTAAAAGCTGCAGGCTATTCATATGCCATGGCCAATGCAGAAGCTGAAGTAAAAAAACATGCAAAATATGAAACAACTAGTAACTATGATGGCGGTGTTGCGAATGCGATTTATCATGCTTTAAAATTAGCTGATAGTCAATAATGAACAACTATAATAAAGTCTTTATCGGAGGTAGCTAATGAACGAAAAACATTTAACTGATCCTCGTACTGTTTACTATCATCAAGCGTTTCCTGAACAAGCCCATCAACATCCTCAGTTAGAACAAGTAATGGATCCACAATCCATTACTGGTGAAAATGAATATCAAGGTAACGATCGGTTAAAAGATAGAAATGCTTTTATTACCGGAGGTGATTCTGGTATTGGTCGAGCTGTTGCAATTGCTTATGCCAGAGAAGGTGCAAATGTTGTTATTCAATACTTGCCTGGTGAAGAAAAAGATGTTGAAGATACCCTGGGGATTTTACAAAAAGAGCCAGGCCAATTTTCTGCAATTCCTGCTGATTTCAGAGAGAGTGGCCAAGCGAGTCAAGCTTATCGAAAAGCACATGATTTTCTTGGCACAGTGGATATTCTCGTCTTAAATTCGGGTGAACAAGTAGCTATACAGCAACTACAAGATCTAACGATTGATCGGGTAAAAGAGACTTTTGATGTCAAGCTATTTTCAATTTATGAAATCGTCCGCGAAGCTGAACAAGATTTAGTAGCAGGAGCTTCAATCATCACCACTTCGTCTGTACAAGGTTTTGATCCAAGTCCTTTCTTCCTAGATTATGCTGCTTCAAATGGTGCGATTAATAATTTAACTGTTTCCTTAAGTAAATACTTTGCACCTAAAGGCATACGAGTAAACGGCGTCGCTCCTGGTCCCGTTTGGACACCTCTACAATTGGATGGTGGCCGTCCAAATAATGACTTAAGTGATTTTGGTCAAAACACCCTATTGGGACGTCCCGGTCAACCTATTGAAATGGCCAGTTTATATGTATTTCTAGCCTCCGATGCTGCATCTTATGTTACTTCTCAAGTATTTGGCGCTACGGGTGGCAAAGCTGTACATTTATAAAAAGTTTTCCAAAGAATAAGCGAGTAAAGCCCATGGCCTTGCTCGTTTTTTTTCAAAATGAATATAGGCATATATTGTCAAAATAGCACTCTAGTATTCAAGATATATTATTTCAGATTTATAAAAATTACGTTATACTAAACTTAAGATAAATTTAAATTTAGTTGTTACTGTAACCCAAGAGAAACGAAAGGACACAATAATTATGAAAGAACGAATTGGTTTGATTGATATAGGTTCAAACTCTATTCGCCTTGTTGTCTTTCAAGTCGAAGATAATTTAGCCATGCGAGAGATTCAAAATATTAAAATTCCCGCACGGATTTTTCAATATATAAACGATAATAATGAGATGTCACAAGAAGGTATTGATACCTTAGCTAGAATTATTGGCGCATTTGCAAAAGAAGCTGCCATTCTTAAAGTTGACCGTATCTTACCTAAAGCTACTGCAGCCATTAGACAATCTGCGAATAGAGATGACATCATCCATCAAGTGAAGAAAAAAACTGGCGTTACAATTGAATTAGTACCGGAAGAAATGGAAGCCTATTATGGATTTTCTGCAGTTATTCATTCAATGAGTGATAGAGATGGGGTCACCATTGATATTGGCGGAGGTTCAACAGAAATAACACTTTTTAAAGATAAAGAGTTGGTTCAAGCCTATTCTTTCCCATTTGGTGCGGTATCTTTACAAGAAAAATTCTTTAGCGGAAAAGACTTTAATGATGCGAAAAGTATTAAAGAAACTCGTAAATTTGTTCGCCAAGCTTTTTCTGAGCAGCCCTTTTTTGAAAATATAGATTTACCTATCTTTGCTATTGGTGGTTCTGCACGTAATGTTGCGCGTGTCCATCAGATGCAATCAAATTATGGGATGGCTGGATTACATGAATATACAATGAAGCCTAATCAAATTGATCAGGTCTTTGATACCTTTGTCGATTCATCAATGAAAGAAATGCTCAAATTAGAAGGCTTATCTTCTAATCGAGCAGACATTATCATACCAGCAACAATTGTTTTCCAAGAACTCATTGATACAGTGAACGCCTCCATATTTAAATTTTCACAGCAAGGTTTACGTGAAGGGATTGTTTACGAATATCTAGAAGAGAAATATCGTGCAGCATTTGATATTCACCACGTCGCTCAACAAAGTGTCGAGCGCTTATCTAGTATTTATCAATTTTCAATGTCCGATTCTGCACAACGTATGGTAATTGCACGCCAGCTATATACTGCTTTAAGTGAGGATGGCTATCTTAATTGGAGTGACCATGAATTAGAATTAATGAACTACGGTGCATATTTGTATAATCTTGGCGAAATGATCGAACCAGGAAATGCTTCTCAACATACATTTTACCTACTTTCCAATTCTAATTTAAATGGATTCTCTCACCCTGAAAGATTAGCACTGTCCATTTTAGCTTCATATAAAAATAAAACTTTATTTGACCAATATTTAACTAGCTATGGAGAAATGCTAGACGATAAACAAATGGAAAACCTTCAAAATATTGGAGGACTGATCAAGTTTGCTGAATGTCTAAATGATTCTCATAATAATATTGTAAAAAGTATGGATACCGTAATGAAAGGCAAACACTTAATTCTACGTGTATTCTACCAAGGAGAATTATTATCCGAAGTTTATCGTTCTGAAGATCAAAAGAAACACATCGAACGGGCTATCGGTAAAGATATAACCTTAGAATTTATACATGCAAATTCATATCGGGCCATTATTTAACAGTTACTAAACTCTCCATAGTTTAATAAGAAGGAGAATACGAAAATGACTGAACAAATCAAATACAATCTTGATAACCCTGATTACTATGAAAATCGAGAAGTATCTTGGTTAAGTTTTAACCATCGGGTATTACAAGAAGCTGCCGATGAGAGAAATCCCTTACTAGAACGTTTAAATTTTCTAAGTATTGGAACCTCAAATTTAGATGAATTTATGATGGTTCGTGTCGCTGGATTACAAGACCAGTACCATTTAAATGTGAATGAATTAGATAGTAAAAAGCAATGGACGCCTGAACAGCAGTTAATTGCAATAGCTGAAAAGAATCATGAAAACAATGAGTATCAATATGCCTTGTACCAAGATTTGAAAAAAGAAGTGGCAAAACATCATATTCACTTTATTCCCTTCAATGAAGCGCCAATGCATCGTCAAGAAAAAATGAAAAAATTCTTTTTTAACGAGATATACCCAACGCTTACCCCACTTGGTATCGATGCTTATCGCCCTTTTCCAAGCTTGAATAACAAATTAATTCATATATTTGTGAATTTAAGTCGCGAAGGTGAACAGCAAGTAGCCATTGTGCCAATTCCGCAATTGGTAAACCGCTACTACCATTATGAAGAAGATGGTAAACACTATCTCATTAATTTAGAAGATATCGTTTCAAACTTTATTGAAACCTTATTTACTGGCTACACTATTGAATCCAGTTTCTTGTTCCGTATAACTCGTAATGCCGATTTGGACATTCAAGAAGATGGTGCGGAAGATTTATTAACAGTTATTGAAGACTATTTAGTACAACGACGTAATGGTATGGCCGTTCGTATTGAAATTCAACAAGATGATGACCATGATCAAGACTATGTCCAAGCAGACATCGAATACCTATTGGAAGAATTGGGCTTACTAGAACGTGACCTATACTTCGTGAATGGGCCACTTGATCTAACTGGTCTTGGTGATGCCATTGATATTTTAGAGAATTATTTCCCTAATTTACGTTATGAACCGTTTAAACCTGTTTACCCTAGTGAGTTACAAACCTCTAGCTTATTCAAATTAGCTGAAAAACGCGATATTTTTGTGCACCACCCTTATGATTCATTTAAGCCTGTAGTTGAATTTATCCAAGATGCGGCTAACGATCCACATACCTTAGCAATCAAGCAGACATTATACCGGGTATCATCTAATTCGCCTATTATTTCTGCCTTGAAAACAGCTGCAGAACGAGGAAAGCAAGTTACCGTGTTAGTAGAATTAAAAGCACGTTTCGATGAAGAAAATAACGTCCAATGGGCAAAAGTATTAGAAGAAGCTGGTTGTCATGTAATTTATGGTAAAACGCATTTAAAAACCCATTCGAAAATTGCCATGGTGGTTAAACAAAAGAACGGTCGCGTTTACCGTTATGTCCACCTTGGAACAGGTAACTATAATGATAAAACGGCTCGCTTCTATACTGATATGGGGATCATCACAACCAATGAAGGGATTGCAGAAGACGCAACAGATTTCTTCAACTACTTAAGTGGCTACTCTAACCAACCTGACTACCACTACCTACACGTATCACCTTTCGCAATCCGTGATAACTACATTGAAGATATTGAAGATGAAATTCAAATGCATAAGGCTTATGGTAATGGTCATATTATCGCTAAAATGAATTCGCTCACTTCAAAAGATGTCATTAAAAAATTATATGAAGCAAGTCAAGCTGGTGTAAAGGTTGATTTAATTATTCGTGGAATTTGCTGTTTAGTACCTGGAATTCCAGGGGTATCAGACAACATTACTGTTCTTTCCGTTATTGGTCGTTTCTTAGAGCACAGCCGAATTTACTGGTTTAATAATAATGGTGATGAAAAATTATTTTTATCATCAGCGGATATGATGACTCGAAACATGATACGCCGAGTGGAAATCGAATTCCCAATTTTAGATAAAAAAATACATAACGAGATTATGGAAATTCTTAAAGTCTATCTTGAGGATAATACCAAGGCTCGATTCAAATTGCCTGATTGTACATATCAGTATGTGCAAAACGATTTAGCGCCAGTGGATTCCCAACGAATCTTCATGAAAAAGGCTCAAAACGAGAGTGATCAAGCTAGAACATCGGCTCCTCAGAGTAAAATGACTTGGTTTGAACGCTTACAAAACCGTTTAAATAAAAAATAGTGAGATATTTATTCGTTATCTAAAATAAAAATAGTACCTTTGGTTCAAATGTATTTGATTCAAGGGTGCTAATCATGTACCATGAGTATGGTTAGGCGTTTTTCGCCATGAATCTTACGGAAGAAAGAGGATCAAGATGTTAACTGTAAATAATGTAAGTGTACAATTTGCGAATCGTAAATTGTATGATGAAGTAAACTTAAAATTCACTCCAGAAAACTGCTACGGCATTATTGGCGCTAATGGAGCAGGTAAATCTACATTCTTAAAAGTTTTATCTGGAGAAATAAGCCCAACAACCGGAAACGTATCAATGGGAGAAGATGAACGTCTATCAGTCTTAAGTCAAAATCATTTTGGTTTTGAACAATATACCGTTTTAGACACAGTAATCATGGGTAATAAGCGTTTATACGATATTCGAGAGGAGAAAGATGCTTTATATGCTAAAGCTGACTTCTCAGAAGAAGATGGTGTTCGCGCTGGTGAATTAGAAGCTGAATTCGCTGAAATGAATGGTTGGGATGCTGAAAGTGAAGCATCACAATTATTACGTGGTTTAGGTATTGATGAAGACATGCATTACCAAACGATGAGTGAATTAGCCGAACAGGAAAAGGTAAAAGTTTTACTAGCACAAGCTTTATTCGGTGAACCTGATGTTTTACTTTTAGATGAACCAACAAACGGTCTAGATTCAGATACCATAGAATGGTTAGCTGAATATATCATCAACTTCCCTAATACTGTATTAGTTGTTTCCCATGACCGTTATTTCTTAAATAAAGTATGTACACATATCTGTGATGTAGATTATGGGAAAATCCAACTTTATGTTGGTAACTACGATTTCTGGAAACAATCTTCAGAATTAGCAGCTAAACTACAAGCTGATGCAAATGCGAAAAAAGAAGAAAAAATAAAGGAATTACAAGACTTTATTGCTCGCTTCTCTGCCAACGCATCTAAATCAAAACAAGCCACATCTCGTAAGAAGACATTGGAAAAAATCGAGTTGGACGATATTCGTCCCTCAAGTCGTAAATACCCATTCGTAGGTTTTGAACCAGAGCGTGAAATTGGTAATGATGTCCTAACAGTAGAGAACATTTCTAAAACAATAGATGGCGTAAAAGTATTAGACAATATTTCTTTTATTATTCGTCCTAAAGATAAAGTTGCTTTTGTTTCTCGTAATGATGTCTCTACAACTGCTCTGATGGAAATCATCACCGGTAATATGGAACCAGATTCAGGTTCATACAAATGGGGAATCACTACTAGCCAAACATACCTAGCCCGTGATAACTCTGATGAATTTGAAAATAGTCAACAAAGTATCCTAGACTGGTTGCGTCAGTTTGCTAATGGTCCAGAAGAGGAAGATAATACTTTCTTACGTTCGTTCTTAGGGCGCATGCTTTTCTCAGGTGATGAAGTAAACAAAAACTTAGATGTTTTGTCTGGTGGAGAACGTGTTCGTTGTATGTTATCTAAAATGATGTTATCCAAAGCAAATGTCTTAATAATGGATGATCCAACAAATCACTTAGATTTAGAATCTATTTCGAGTTTAAATGAAGGATTAATTAAATTTAAAGAAGTAGAATTATTCACTTCTCATGACCGAGAGTTTATCCAAACAATTGCTAACCGTATCATTCACGTAGCACCAAATGGTATAGTTGACCGTATGGATACAACTTATGAAGAATTCTTAGAAAATAAAGATGTGCAAGACCGCATCAAAAAATTATACGCTGAATAAAGGAGCTGATGACAAAAGAAAGAGAGCTATAATCTTTTGCCATCAGCCAAACTGATAAAAGCAGACCGGTTTCGGTCTGCCTTTTATTCACTCTAGCTATAATTCCTAATTTAAAAGCAGTAAAAATATTTTAAGGAGGAGAACACTTGAATTTTATCTGGCAATATATAAAAAAATATCCTGGTAAATTATTTATTACACTGATTGCTACATTTGGTACTGCTGCTGTTATGATCGGCCTGCCTACCCTTTTAGCACAGATGATTGATAATGCAATCATTACACGGAACATCCCTTTATTGTGGCGATATACATGGCTAATGATGGGCTTGGTAATATTAGCCTTAGTTTCTAGAACACTTACTGCGTACACGGTTTCTAGTATCGTCAATGATATGGTAATGAACATCCGAAATGATGCTTACCAAAAAATGCAAAGTCTATCCCATCATGAATTTCAAGAATTAGGGGTCGCATCATTAACGACACGTATTTCAACCGATGCTTTCGTGATTTTACAATTTATGGAAATGACTTTAAAACAAGGTTTGGTATCTCCTATGATGCTAATTTTCTCTATTATAATGATCTTCTCCATTTCACCAGCATTAGGTATTTACGTTATTCCTGTATCGATCATTATTATCTTATTAGTTATTTTTATCGCCAAATATACGTTACCTATTTCTGAAAAACAACAGGCAAGTTTAGATAATATTAATCGCATTCTGCGAGAAAATATCACTGGTTTACGGGTAATTCGTGCTTTTAACAACGAGCAATTCCAAGAGGGGCGCTTCAAAGATGTCAACCACTCCTACAAAAAACAATCTGGAAAATTATTCAAAACGATTGCGATTACACCGGCTGCTTTCTCTTTACTACTAAATACTGTGATCATCGCCATTCTATGGTTCGGTGCAGGTTTAATTGAACAAGGTACTATGCAAGTAGGGATTATGGTTGCCTTCATCGAATATGTTTTCCATGCACTGTTTTCATTACTCATGTTCGCAAATATTTTTATGATGTATCCCCGTGCTGCAGTATCCGCTGGCCGGTTAGAGGAAGTAATGGATATGCCAATTACAGTTGCATCACCTGATGCACAAGTTGCCATTACTGAAACTGATGAATTTGGTACCCTAGAATTTCGCGATGTCGATTTCGCTTATCCAGATGCTTCTAAGCCAGTTTTGAGAAATATTTCCTTTAAAACAAAGCCTGGTGAGACAGTAGCCTTTATTGGTTCAACTGGATCAGGTAAATCAACTATCGTTAAATTAATTCCGCGTTTCTACGACGTAACTAAGGGACAAATATTAATCGATGGCATTGATATACGTAATTATGATTTAGATGCCTTACGAGCAAAAATTGGTTATACCCCGCAAAAAGCCTTATTATTTACTGGAGATATCGCAGAAAACTTACGTTATGGTAAATATAATGCCGATGATATGGATTTAGACCGAGCTACCAACGTGGCACAAGCCTCTGAATTTATTAACCGCCTAGAAACAAAATACGCAACACACTTAGATGAAGGTGGTGCTAACCTATCTGGTGGTCAAAAACAACGGCTTTCTATTGCGCGTTCAATCATTGCAGAGCGAGAGATTTATATTTTCGATGACTCATTCTCAGCTCTGGACTACAAGACTGATGCAGCTGTTCGTCAAGCCCTGCAAGATGAAACGAAGAATGCGACAACAATTATTGTTGCACAGCGTGTAAGTTCTATTATCCATGCCGATCAAATCATCGTTCTTGATGAAGGTGAAGTGGCTGCTCGTGGAACACATAAAGAACTACTAAAATCTTCAGAGTTATACTATGAGATTGCATCATCTCAATTAAGTGAGGAGGAATTAAATCGTGGCTAATACAGAAATTGAAAAACGAGAAATTCCAACGAAGGAAATTTTAAGCAATCTATGGCAATATATCAGACCTTATAAGGGTCAGTTTATATTAGCAATGCTTGCCACTATTTGGATGAATATTGCTGGTGTTTTAGAGCCTTTTGTACTAGGTTTAGCTATTACTGAATTAACCAGTAATGTCGTAGATATTATGAACCAAGTACCGGGTGCAAGTATTAATTTCCAATATGTTGGTTATATTGCCCTACTATATTTTATCCGTGGCTGTTTCTTTTGGTCCGGTCAATATTTAGGTCAATATTGGCTAACAAACGTGGTACAAAATGCTATTTACGACTTACGTAATGATGTTGCTAAGAAAGCGAATCAAATGCCTGTTTCCTATTTTGATAGCCATCCTACCGGGGACATTTTGTCTCGAATGACTAACGATATTGATTCAATTACTAACGCATTACAACAATCATTTATTCAATTTGTAAATGCTATCTTGGGGATTTCATTTGCAGTTGTTTCGATGTTTTTAATCCAATGGCATTTGGCGTTAATTATTCTAACTACTATTCCATTGTCATACCTTTTCGCTGAACTAATTATTAATCAATCCCAATCAGCCTTCCAGAACCAAGCAAATGCCTTGGGTAACTTATTTGGCTATACACAAGAACAGTTATCTGGATTCACAGAAATTAAGGTTTACAGTCGTCAAGCAGAATCTGTGGAAGAGTTTAAACATCGTAATCAACAATTACGTGACTATGGTTTTAAAGCCAGCTTCCTATCATCTCTTATGATGCCACTCTTAAATACTGTAAGTAATTTAGGTTATGTCGCGACAGCCCTGGCTGGTGGTTTATATACACTTGCTGGTAAGTTGACAGTAGGTAATTTACAAGCCTTAGTGCAATATGTAATACAAATTACCCAACCTATCCAAATGCTTACTCAGCTAAGTGGGGTCTTACAATCCGCATTAGCTGCTGCTCATCGTGTTTTTAACTTCTTAGCAGAAGAAAATGAGGTCCAAGAAGAAGTTACCGGTCATCTACCAGCAAAAGTTAAGGGTGCTGTAGAATTTGATCACGTACGCTTTGGTTACGATCCAGAAAAACCATTAATGAATGAAATTTCTTTCAAGGTTGAACCTGGTCAAACAGTAGCTATTGTTGGACCAACCGGTGCTGGTAAAACCACTTTAATCAATTTATTGATGCGGTTCTATGACGTAGATGCTGGCGCTATTAAAATTGATGGTGTACCAACTAAATCCATGACAAGAAGTGAATTACGTAATCACTTTGGTATGGTACTACAAGATGCTTGGTTATATACAGATACTGTTTTAGAAAATATCCGTTTTGGTAAACTTGATTCGAATGATTATGAAGTACAAGAAGCAGCAGAAATTGCGAACGTTGATCATTTTATCAATACTTTACCGGGTGGTTATGAAATGGAAATTAATGAAGAAGCAAACAATATTTCCTTAGGTCAAAAACAGTTGATGACAATTGCCCGAGCTGTCATTGCCGACCCAGATATTCTAATTCTAGATGAAGCTACCTCATCGGTAGACACGCGTCTAGAAAAATTGATTCAAGAAGCGATGAATAAAATAATGGAAGGTAGAACGAGTTTTGTTATTGCACATCGTTTGTCTACTATTCGTGACGCTGACTTAATTCTTGTAATGCAACAAGGGAATATTACTGAGCATGGTACCCATGATGAATTAATGGCTGCAGGTGGCTTCTATGCCGACTTATATAATAGTCAATTCTCTGAAGAAACACCTATGGATGTTTCTATGGGTTATTCTTAATGCTTTATGAATAAAATTTATAATATCAAAAGGACGATGACCAAAGCGAGTCATCGTCCTTTTATTTTTTATTATTGGTCTTTCTTTTAATGAATATTATTCGTTTTTGTAGTTACTTTAATATTATCTTGTTCTAAGTTGTAATTAATTGTGGCAGATGCAAGTTTATAGCATAAGGCAAAAATGGGTACGGAAAGTAGCATACCCGCTAATCCAAAGAATGCACCTGAAACTGTTACTGAGAATAATACCCAAATACCAGGTAATCCTACTGATCCTCCTACAACACGTGGATAAATAATATTTCCTTCAACTTGTTGTACAACGATGATGAAAACCACAAACCAAATAGCTTGTACAACATCCACAACCGCAATCAAGAAAAAGCCGACTATCCCTCCCATAATAGCACCATAGATAGGGATTAAAGCCATCGCTCCCGTTAACACAGAAATCGATAAAGCAAATGGAAAACGGAAGATAGTCATACCAATGAATACTAGTCCTAATAAAATACCTGCTTCCACCACTTGTCCAGAAACGTATTGACTAAAGGTCTCATTAGCTTCAGATACAAGGTTTACAGTAAAGTTTCCCCAGTTTTTAGGCATGGTACCATAAATGATCTTTTTAAATTGTCTAGCCAATGTCTCTTTCTTAAAAAGGATGGAGGTTCCAAAAATAATTGCTACGAAAGTATTAAATACCCCACTTACCAAATTACCAACCATGCTAATAGTAGTGTCCAAAATACCGGAAGTAAAAGTTTGAACCATAGAGAATAACTGGTCACGTAACTGATCTGTATTCACATTTAATTGGTTCACAGTCTCAAGTATCTGTGGATTATCTACAATATATTGGTTAATAGCTAAATATAATTTGTTAATTTCTGAAGGTACTTGGCTGATGAAAGACCCTAATGTGTCCTGCAAATCTGGTAAAACTAAAAAGATAATGAAAACAATAATACCTATAATAATCACATAGCCGAATAATATACCAACAATTCTATACCAGGTATAATATTTCCCAACCCACTTGGTCATGTATTTCTCAAAAAATTTCAAAGGTAAATTGAGGATAAAAGCCAAAGCAGCACCTAATAAGAATGGCAAAGTCACTGAAATAACAGAATCTATCATTCCTTTAATGATATTAAAATTATTCATTGTCCAATAACCAACTATGACTACAAACAATAAGCTAACGATTCTTCGCCAGGTAAACTTTTTCTTCACTATTCGCCTGCTTTCTAATATTTCTTAATCCATAATTCATTAATATAATGGTTTTTTTCCTTATGAATAACGATATTCGCTCGATTACGAGTTGGTAAAATATATTCCTTCAAGTTAATCAAGTTAATATTATGCCATGTGTATTCAGCCCTTGCCATAGCTTTTTCAGATGGTACCTGAGTAAATTGATAATAAAAATCATTTGGTGAGTCTTTTGCTTGGTCTAACAATAAATTAAACCGTTGATAGAACCATTCTTCAATCTGCTCTTCTTCAGCATCTACATATACGGACAAATCCCAAAAATCACTCATATAAACAGTATTGTTCTCAGTAGTTTGGAGAACGTTAATGCCTTCAACAATTAAAATTTGTGGATCTTGTAAAACATTCTCTTCATCTTTGACAATGTCATATATAGAATGTGAATACTTAGGATATGATATTTCTTTCTTGTTGCTTTTAACATCCGTTAGAAATGTTTCTAAAGCGTCCATATCATATGATTCTGGAAATCCTTTTCGATCCATTAAACCTTTTTCTTCAAGTACAGCATTTGGATATAAAAATCCGTCTGTGGTTATTAATTCTACGTTCAAATCCGGATAGGCTTGAGCTAGAAATAACTTTAGCAAACGTGCAGTTGTGCTTTTTCCAACCGCAACGCCCCCTGCTATACCAATGATAAATGGCGGAATTTCACCAGTAATACCAAAGAAATTAGACCGTTTTCTTTCTAAGTTTTTATAATTTTCTCGATAAATAGAAATCAATTGTGTCAAGGGTTTATAAACCTCGTTAGCATCCTTTAAGGATAGAGAATCATTTAGAGATGTTAAACGATCCAATTGTTCGTTAGTCAACTTAATTTCAAACTCTTCATCTAATTCTTTTAAATATTGATTCCATTCCATTCTTTCTATAATATAATAGTCTCTATTTACTTGCATTGTTACTCCAAACTAGCTGGTTATTTAACCTGCCATGTAATTTCTGTTAAGCAATGGGCATTATCTTCACTATCGATTACATGTTGCGTAACAAATGTATCGCCTGTATTAAGTGAATCCGATAGTGCCGATAAATCTGAGTGCACTTTTCCTTCTTGATGTAGATACATCTCTTTTTCATAGGCAACTGTATAATTAATCGGAGTATATTTTTCAAACCAGTCCATCCCTAATGAATTCGTAATCCAACGTAAATAAATTGTATTATTTACATGGTTATTCATATCTATATCCAAAAATTTTACTTCAAAGCGATTAACCTTAGAGTCAACTTTAACTTGTTTGTTTAGCCGTTTCCGCCGACTGGCCTTTACTTCTTTTTCAACCTGATACCATTCTGCAACTATTTCTGGGATACGGACAATAGACCGGTGATTTAGATCAATTAGGGCAAAAGTTGTCTCTGCTTGCGCTAACACTAAGCCGTCTTTTGACTTTAGGGCATAATGCCTTTTACTAAAAAATTTGTTGTAGGTAGTAGCTTCAGTTTCTACAATGATCTCTTCGTTGTAACGTGGTAAACGATTGATGTCTATTTGATTTTGCGTAATAATCCAAGCCCACCCCTGTTCACGAAAACCTTCTTTCGCTTCAGGAATGGTTTCTTCTTGATTATTAGATGCAATCAACATAATATCCAAGATAGCAGGAAGTGTCATTTCTCCTAAAGCATTACAATGGTAATGACGTACTTTAATTAACTCTTGATATACTAAACCCATTCTTTTACCTCCTTGATAATTTCAAACCGTATCATTCGATATACTATCCTCCAATAACATAACTCTTATTATACGTATATTTCACATTTTAAGCTAGCATAAAAACATTAATCTGGACCTATGTAGTAACGTAAAAAGGGCTAGAAACTTATCGTTCTAACCCTTTCCATCTTTCTATGATGGGATTTGTAATTGACCATATTCACTATAAAAATGAGGATAGGCTAGGTAAACTGCAATCATAGAAGTAATAGCTGAAGTAGCAACCATCATAAAATAGATTAGAATTTGATACATGATTGCACTTAGTGGTACAGCACCAGCTAACATCATCCCAGTCATCATACCTGGTAATAAAACTAATCCTACGGTTCTGGCAGTATCAATAGTTGGTTGCATAGCAGCCTTGATTGCTTCTCTTAAAATGCTAGTAGATGCCAATTTAATAGATGCACCTAGTGCTAATTGTTCGTTTACTTCTTGCTGAGATTTTGAAAACTCATTATTTAAATTACGAAAAGCCAAACCAATTACAGACATAGCATTACCAACTAACATTCCTGTTATCGGAATAATTTGTGCTGGTACAAACTGTATAGATCCTGAAATTACCAAGACAAGAATAGAAGTTACCACCCCACCAATAATTGCTATTAATGATATTTTAAAAGCATTTGGTATCTTATTTGCGCGTTTACCGGAATTATAAGCTGCATTTACAATCATAAAAATCATAATCAGTGCTGTTACTATGAATGAATGAATTTGGAATATATAAGTAAGGACGTATCCAATGATGACAAGTTGAACAACCATACGCAACATTGCCCAAAGAATATCCTTTTCTAATCCAAGTTTTTCTTTATATGAAATGAATACAGCAATTACAACTAAAATAAATGAAAAAGCTAGGGTCGTTGGTGTTATTGTTAAGGCATTAGTCATTTCTACTACACTCCTCAATTGATATTTGCTGTTGGGAAATATGCACAATCCGGTTTGGACTAATAGAGCCATCTTCGATATGACTCACCCAAATAACCGTTATTTTATGCTCTGCTTTGTAATCCATTAAGATTTTCCATACCAACGCTCTATTATCTTCATCTAGGGATGAAGTGATTTCATCTAATAAAAGTACTTTTGGCGGAAAAATAAGATGTCTAATTAGCCCAACTCGCTGTTTTTCACCGCCTGAAATCTTGTGGATAGACTTATCTAAACCAATATGGGCCAATCCAAAGTCTTTCATATAATTTAAAACTAATTCTTCATCAAAATCTTGCTCGCGCGCTTTAAAAACTAGTTCAAAGTTATCGCGGATTGTTTCTCCAAATAAATGCGGGTTTTGAGCCACATAAGATATATTTTGTCGATATTCTTGATAAGATACTTTTGTCAGCGGTTGGTTTAAATAAGTGATATCCCCAGAACTACTAGGAATTAAAGCTGCAATTAATCGTAACAAAGTACTTTTACCGCTACCTGAAGCGCCTTCTATCCGTATCATTTCTTCTGGATAAATTGTAAAAGACATATCTTTTAATAAATAATCTTCTCCTGGTTTAAAGGTTACTTGATTGAAAGTTACTATTCCTTCCATATGATTCATCCTTCCTTTACTTACATGAATATTCTATCATACACTATTGCATATTTGTGATAATTCTCTGTTTTTTGGAAACTAGAATTAGCTAACAAGTATGAAATAAGAAAATATTGCTTAATATAAACAATACGTTATAATGAAACTAATAAGTTTTACAATTTATAGAGGTGACAGTATGAAACTTACGATAACACCAGCAGCACAAACATATTTTAAAAACGACATGGGATTGTCCTCGGGTAGTGAAGTTGGATTTCATAGTCGTGTATATGGTAAAACAGCCGTTCACGAGGGGTTTTCAGTGGGCTTAACTGTTGAATCGCCTGAAGGTGCTTTATTAGCTGACGAAACCATTGACGGTATCCATTACTATATTACAGAGAATGATGAGTGGTTCTTCCATGGCTATGATTTCGAAGTTGATTTCTCCCCTGAAGAGGAGAACTTTATTTACCGGTTTATTGAACAATAGTCTAAATTATTAATACAATATAAGTGGTTACCAACCACTGCGTAACTTTTGGTATCATATTAAGTAAAAAAAGGAGTGAAGCTATATGAATCCAATTAAGAATTTATTTCTAGCAGCAATCGGTGGCACTAGACTATCCTATGAAAAAGCGGATGAATTAATCAAAAGCTTAATTGAAAAAGGGCAAATTTCTGTGGCTGAGGGTAAATCATTAAGTGAAGATATTCAACGAGTAGCCAAAGGGCACACAGAAAGTACTACCAGCTCAGATGCGCTGGATAAAACCTTGTCTGAACGTATTTTAGCATTACAAGGTCAAGTAGAAAATTTAACCCAAGAAGTGCAAGCTCTAAAAGAAGCTAACCGAGAATCTACAGATGGTAATAGTTCTGAAAAAGAGGATCAGTAGTTTTAATACAATCGTTAAAATTTGAGGCTGAGGCAATTTTGCCCCAGCCTCACTTGCCATAAATACAGATAAAAATAGAGTTATCAATAGATATTCGCTTGGATTGACGGTGATTAAATGCAAACTGATAGTAAACGTTTTCGCGAGATTGTTTCCATTCTAGGGGCTTATGGATTTGGTGAGATACGGTATAGATTTAAAAAAAATGAGGAAAGTGATCGACCTAAAGCCTTAAGACAAGCTTTTGAAGAATTAGGACCAAGTTTTATTAAAATTGGCCAAATTTTGTCTACTAGAAGCGACCTTTTACCTATAGAATATTTAATAGAATTAGAAAAATTACAAGAGGATACTTTACCTATCCCCTTTGATATCATTCAACAAGAATATTTTGAGTCAGTTGGTAGCGCAATTGAGTCTGACTTTGCTTCAATCAATGAACAACCTTTAGCATCAGCTTCTATCGCTCAAGTTCATCGGGCCCAACTTCATACTGGTGAGCAAGTAGTTGTCAAAGTTCAACGTCCTGAAATAGAAGACCAATTAATCCGTGATTTAAATATTTTTATTCGCGTCGTTGAGGCTATTCCTTCAATATTTATGGATATTATTATCAATCCTGTCGAAATATTGAAAGATATTAAAGTCCAGATTTTAGAAGAAATGGATTTTCTAAACGAGGCGCATAATATGTTGCTATTTGCAGAGAATCATAAACAACGAACAACTATTATCAACCCCATTCCTTACTTGAACTTATCTACGCGAAAGATATTAGTTCAAGAATACGTTGAGGGCGTTTCAATTGGTCGTCATTTTGCTTTAAAGGAAGAAGGATATGATTTAAATGATTTAGCCAGTAAATTTGTCTTGTCCTACTTATATCAAGTTTTTGATGATGGTTTCTACCACGCTGATCCTCATGCTGGAAATATCTTGATTAGAGATGGAAAAATCGTATTTATCGATTTTGGTGCAATGGGAAGAATTTCTCCAGGTCAAAAGCAATTACTTATTCAAATCCTTACTTCTTTAGTTGAAAAAGATATCGACGGTCTAGTCAATGTGCTTTTACAAATCTGTAAAATAAACAAAACCGTAGACAAAGTGGTTCTCTATCGTGATATAGAAAGTTTATTCAATAGGTATCTAACTACGGGAATGGAAGCCTTAGAAATCGATGATATATTCCAAGACTTGTTAAAATTTGGTCATAAACACGGGCTTACCTTTCCATCCGAATATATTCTATTAGAAAAGACAATAGCAATGGTACAAGGTGTTGCTCAGAGTTTAGATCCTCATTTAGATTTTATGGCAATTTTCCAGTCATTTTTCTTGTCTAGCAGCTCACTAGCATGGGAAAAGATATTAGATCCTAATGCGCTTGCTAGAGAAGTATTTAGGACCCTAAATTCGACTAGACGGATGCCCAATAAAATAGAAAGTTTAATGGATAATATTAACAATGGTCGGTTGAATGTCCGGTTAACTTTTGAGAATATAGATGAGCGTATTCGTGATATCAATAGTATGATTAATAGGATTATTTTTGGCGTTATCTTATCTGCCTTAATTTTAGCTTCGACCTTAATCATTACTTCAGCACAAACTTACTATGCTGAATTATTAGGTATTTTCTTTTTCATTATTACTGGTATGATTGGTCTTATATTACTCATCTCAATGTTAAGAGCTCGTCGGAAGTAACAATTAGTATGTATAACTCACTACAAAAATATCAAAGACAGGATAACAAGAAAGATCCGGATATGCTTCCGGATCTTTCTTGTTATTTTTTAGCTATACAGTGGCAGAATCGCACAACCAGTTAATTCCGGACCAGTATGCACTGCCAAGGCTGAGCTTAACTGTACATCATATGCTTCTGAAAAATTAGGAAGTGATTCTTTTAATCCTTCTAGCAAATTAGCTGCTGTAACTCTTGCAGATGGATTCCCACCACAAGTAGCTATCATAAACTCCTGATTTTCAGGTACAACGCTTTTTGCAAGTTCAACCATTTTCTTCATAATTTTACCTTCATTGTTTGATTTTGAAGCGCGAATTTTAGCAATTGTAGTATAAATCCCTTCATCATCACAAGTAATAATAGGTTGAATATTTAATAAAGTACCTACTGCGCCTGTTACACGACCAATTCTTCCACCAGCAATCAAATATTTAAGGTTTGGAATATGGAAAAATACATGCCCCTTCTCAACTGAGTCCTGTAGCTTTTTGGTAATCATTTGAAAGTCATTTTTCATTTCCAAATACTTAGTAGCAGCAATCATAAATAATCCTGAACCAATACCAATATTTTTAGTATCTAAAAGAAAGCATTCTACTTCAGGAAAATCTTCTGCAATTAAACGAATAGAGTTATTTGTACCTGAAAGATTTGAAGAAATCGTTACCGCAATAATATGCGTACAACCCTTAGCAATTAAGTTTTTAAATGCCTTTTCGATCAGTTCACCACTTGGTAAGGAAGTTTTAGGAATTTCATTTGCCATTCTTTCGAAAACTTCTTGAGGTTGGATGGTTACTCCATCTAAATATTCACCTTCGCTAAAGGCTACATTTAAAGGTAATACTTCGATTTCAAATTTATCTACAAACTCTTTTGGAACATCTGAACCAGAGTCCACAATAAAACCTATTTTTTCCAAATTGATTCCCCCAACATTAAGCGTTATGCTTCTATATCTTTTTCTGTGATATCTTGATCTACAAAAGAAATGAATTTTTTTGCAAATAACAAATTAGTTACTGTTTCACAAGCCAAGTAAATAATATACTGATCAAAATAATTCGGTTTTGAATAGTCTGTTTGGATATCGTCGCTAATTGCTATATTTAAATAGTCATGCGCTTGTCGTTTAATGGTGGTTTCCAATAATCCACAAAACTGGTTATAAGCATTTGAATTACCTTGAGATTGCGCTATAAAAATCAACACCCGTCGAATGTCTTGGATTGAAATAACTTCCTTAAACAAGGTAATCACAATTAAATAAGCAATGTGACGTTTATTGTAATGTCTTTTAATTGGCTTAGGAATTAATCCTAGTTTAACATAGTTATTGACCATCGAAGATGTCACAGGCTTTTTATCTGAAGAAAAAATTTGGAATGGTTCTAAATACTGGGTTACAACTGCAATGAGCTGGTCCATATATAAAGGAATATCCGTAATTTCTTCCCATCGCGGCATTTTAATATCATCTAAACTTTTGACCCAATTTTCAAATTCTATTTGTTTCTCCACTCTTACTCACCCACTATTTCATTATAAGAACATTATACCATAAAGTTATCATCACTATGAACAATAGTTTTGAAAACAAGATGTTTTATTTTGAATCCGAAAAGTACAGGTATTTAGCTAGCGCTTACGCTTTCTTAAAGTCCATTTTGACCAATTCATTCGCGCTTGTTGCCCACTATTAGTATCTTTAATATTATCTGTCGATTTACTTTGAATTTCATTCGTTTGACGTTGTTTGTTATAATTATTTGTCTTAGTCTCCATCTCTTCCATAGCTGCTTGGAAATCCGGATCTTCTTTCCCTCGTTTTAATCTTTCTCCATATAATTCTTTCATCAGCTTACGCACAGTTCGTGGATTCACTTCTTTCCCTTTGGCTTCTGCTGTAGCGATAAAGGTTAATACTTCAATATATGACATTGCTAATGCAGTTGTAACGATGGCAGCAGTTGTACCAGAAATGACACCACCTGCTACTGATCCTAATCCTGGAATGAATTTTATGACATTAGAGACAATAAGCCGTCCAACATAAGTTGCTGATCCTGTACCACCAATAGCACCTAAAATACCTAGAGCTGTTGATTGGTCCATGGAGATACCAAATATTGCTGTAATATGTGCCATCATACCGATTTGCATTGGCACTAGGACAGTGGCATCTGAGAAAGGTATTGGTGTGAATCCGACACCAAATGTTGTGACAATATATTTACGCGCCCAACGTCTAGCTGCTCGACCCTTTCTATCGATATCAACTTGTTGGGCATTATTAAAAGCTGTGTGTACGTTATGTGGCAATAAACCGAACGTTCTTTCTACTAATTCCTTAAGGCCGAAAGCGGGAATAGCATAATCATCAGTAATTTTATAATCTATAGCCATCAAACGAATAATCGATTGTACCGGTAGATTTTTATTCACTAGGTATCGTTCAAACTTTAAAGCCTGTTCACCAATTGATTGAGTCAAAACCAGTATGACGGGCATTTTACCTGCAAGATATTCTATCAGTCGTATCTCCATATCTTCAATACGTGAAGCGCTAGCATTTATACAATAGTAAACTACATGCATTTGTTCTTGGTTTTTTGACATTTTAGCTAAGGTGTCATTAATTTCACTAGTGACTTGCATTTGGGTATCAGAATCTAATTCCAATCCTCTAGTATCGTATAGTACCATTGGAACGCCTTCTTTTTCAATTTTACGCAAATGTTTTGTTACTGGTTGTCCAATACCCGTTTCAGCTAATTTTTCACGGAAAATACTATTAATGAGTGTAGACTTTCCTACTCCAGTTTTTCCTACAACCAAAATGTGTACCTTCTCAATTTTTTCAAGCTCATCTTGTGTTTTTTTAGTTAACTCATCTGCTAGTGACCAATCCATATTTCTAGCCATTTTGTTCACCTCAACGATTATTTCTTATATTTAATTTTATCAGATATTAGTTAAAATAGTATGATATTGAATCAGTTTTTAATAATTACCTCATAGAATATGCTATACTACAAATGTTAAAAACACATCCTACTTAAGGAGGAAAATAATGTCTGCTAATTCACGTAGTCGAGAAAAAATGAAATTACCTTATACAAAAGCTTACTATATAACGAATGAGGTCTTAAATTCGGTAACCCATGGTATTGGATTTGTCCTTTCAATTGTTGCCACTGTTTTCCTAATTCTAAAAGGGATTGAAAATGAAGATACACTTGAAGTGTTTTCATACGTTATATATGGCCTTTCAATGTGTGCTTTATACTTAGCATCCACTTTATATCATAGCTTCTCTTTTACGAAAGCTGCAGGTATTTTTAAAATTATCGACCACTCATCCATTTTTATTTTAATTGCTGGTTCATATACACCATTTGCTCTTGTCGCAATTGGTGGTAGGTTTGGATGGTTTATCTTTATCGCCCAATGGTCTATTGCAATATTCGGCATTGTGGGTAAGATTCTTTTCCTAAACAAAATGAAGAAATTCTCCACCCTCCTATACATATTAATGGGATGGTTTGGCATAATTGCAATGCCACAAATGGCATCAGCAATCGGTAGTGGCGGTATTGCTTGGTTAATTGCAGGCGGCGTAACCTATACGGTTGGTACTATTTTCTATGCACATGATGATCTTAAATTCTGGCATGTCATTTGGCATCTATTTGTACTTGGTGGTAGTATTGCTATGTACTTCTCAGTGCTATTGTACGTGTAAGAAACATAACAATTCATATAAGTAAATAAGGGGAAGTGACTTCTTTGTCACCTCCCCTTATTTACTTATATGCATCTGTTCTTCAATTATTTCTTATTTTGCAGATACTTTAATCGCTGACTACTTTTATAAAATTCATATTTTAAATTCAAAAATTTTTCACAGTCTAATAAAATATCAAAAAGCATTGAACGGGTTTCAAACTCATTTCTACTTTGGGGGAGCGGTTGCATTCTAAAGCGCGTCTTTAATTGTGCTAATTCATTTCTAAGTTTAGCCGCCGTATTCATTTCAGATAATTCTTGACTAACATGTCTGAAAAAATCACTCAAATCATATGTTTGCTCTGTTGATTCAAAAATATTATCTAGGGAATTATTAATATCATAAAGAATAATTAGTTGTGAACTACGCATAGAAAAATAATTTTGATAATAAATTTGACTTTCACCGCTAATATTATTTTCTGCCTCTTTCATAGCTAGGTATTCGCCATGTTTAGCTAATTCATAAGCTTGATCAATATGCTCATATAATAGATAGTTTTGATGATGAGACGTATCCATTTTATCAGCTAATTGGTTTAAAATGGTTTGCATTTCCGCTTCAATTTCCACCTTTACCTTATTCATCTGACCACTTTCAGATGTTTGGTACAAATTGACTATTACAGCAATCCCTACACCTATAACTAATAGCAGCATCTCATTGATCCACCAATTAAAATCAGAAGCTTGTTCTAATAATAAGTGTGAGATAAAGACTGCACAGGGTGCAATCGCATTATCACTTTTAAGATAGACTGAAATAGGATAGGTTATCAGTAAATAAAGTGAGAATACCCAGATTTCATATCCAAAAATGTTAAATAATATAGTGGCAATCAGCAAACTTAAAATCATAGTAAGGGTCAAGTTTTCAATGTATTGAACAGTTTTCTTGCTGGTTTCTGCTAATGAAAGAATCGCAATAACACCAGCAGATACCGCATAATCTAACCCTAGCCATTGCGCTAAAAAAATCGCAATAAATGTGGCCACTGCATATTTTGCACTTTTAATTGCTATAGGCATTCGATCGCTCCTTTAACTATACTCATGCATATTTTAGCATATATTCTGAAATTCATTTTGTAAAAAACGTAGCACACTACCAAATTTCCAAAAAAGTGCGCAAAGATAATGAAATATGGTAGAATAGTGTCAGCGAGTAAGATCACATTTTTAATAAATTTATAAAAGGAGCAAAAAATGATTTTTAAAGTTACTTATCAAGACTCATTGACTGAAGTACCACGTCGTGAGTCAACACACACTATGTATATCCAAGCTGAAACTAAACGTGAAGTTCGTGCCTACCTAGAGAATGAAACCCCCTATCTAGTCGAGTTTATTCAACCACTTGAAGGTGCGCATTTAGAATACGAACAACAAAATCCAGACTTTAAAGTTGTGGAGCTTTCTAATTAATGAAAGTTGATATAAAAAATAATGAAGTTGGCGTTTTCGCTTTCGGGGGATTAGACGAAATCGGTAAAAACTCTTATGGGGTCCAATTTCAAGATGAAATATTATTATTAGACGCTGGAGTTAAATTCCCAGAAGACGATTTGTTAGGTATTGACTATGTTATTGCCAATTATCAATACCTCATTCAAAACAAACAAAAAGTTAAAGGTTTATTCATTACCCATGGTCACGAAGATCATATTGGTGGTATTCCTTTCTTACTAAAACAAATCAATATTCCAATCTATGCAGGAAAATTAGCCATGGCATTGATTAAGAATAAACTAGAAGAACACGGTTTATTACGAGATGCAGAATTGCATATTATTGATGAAGACTCTGTTATCAAGTTTAGAAAAACATCCGTTTCTTTTTATCGCACTACCCACTCTATTCCAGACGCAATGGGCATCGTGGTAAAGACCCCACCAGGTAATGTTGTGTTTACTGGTGATTATAAATTCGATTTCACGCCAGTTGGTGAACCAGCTGATATCCATAAAATGGCTAAAATTGGTGAAGAAGGTGTCCTATTATTACTTGGTGACTCCACAAATGCTGAAATTCCAGGCTTTACCCAATCAGAACGTGCTGTTGGTGAATCATTAGCAGATATCATGTCCAACATCGAAGGTCGAATAATCTTTGCATCATTCGCTTCAAATATTTCACGTCTATCGCAAGCTATTGATGTTGCGGTTGCTCAAGGTAGAAAAATAGCCGTATTTGGTCGATCTATGGAAGCCGCCATTCGTAATGCTATCGAACTTGGCTACTTTAATGTTGGTGAGGATGCTTTTATTCAAAGTAACGAAATCAACCAATACCCAGCAAACGAAATTTTAATTATGTGTACTGGTTCTCAAGGTGAACCAATGGCTGCTCTTTCTCGAATTGCTAACGGTACCCACCGACAAATTTCTATTCAACCAGACGATACTGTGATCTTCTCATCTAGCCCTATTCCAGGTAATACTTTATCTGTAAACCATGTTATCAACCAATTATTGGCTGCAGGAGCGGAAGTTATACATGGCAAAGTAAACAATGTCCATACTTCTGGACACGGGGGTCAACAAGAACAAAAACTCATGTTATCGTTGATGAAGCCGAAATATTTTAGGCCTGTTCATGGAGAGTACCGTATGTTAAGTATTCAAGCCGAACAAGCTGAATTAGTCGGAATTCCACGTGAAAATATATTTATTATGCAGAATGGTGAAGTCTTAGCTTTAACGCAAGACTCAGCTCGTCGCGCAGGTAGTTTCCCAGGTGAAGCTGTTTATGTTGACGGTAAAGGCATTGGAGATATCGGCAATATTGTTTTACGTGACCGACACAATCTTTCTGAAGATGGTTTAGTATTGGCTGTTGTATCTGTTGACTTTAGCAAGAATGAATTACTCGCTGGTCCTGATATTGTTTCTCGTGGTTTCATTTACATGCGTGAATCAGTTGGTTTGATTCAAGATGCGCAAAAAGTTATCCGAACCACAGTTATCGGCCACCTTAATTCTGGTAAGAAAGTGAACGAAAAAATATTACGTGATGCAATGCAAAACGCCCTACAACCATTCTTATATAAACGCACTAAACGTAATCCAATGATTATGGCTGTCGTTATGCCTGTATAATGATAGAATTGAAAAACCTGCGATATCGAGCTTATTAAGCTTATATCGCAGGTTTTCTTTATTGGCTCTACAATATATAGGACTGATGACTAA
>NZ_KV786968.1:379-720 GCF_001806975.1 Aerococcus sp. HMSC10H05 | reverse complement strand
TTATCCATAGCCTCATTAAAATGCAAAACAAAATCAGCAATGTGGTTGATTGCGTTAATTCCCTCAGCAGGCATTGAAGAGTGCGCAGATTTACCTTTAGCCGTTACTGTAAAGTTCATAGACCCTTTATGGGTGTAAGCAATAATAGAACTTGAAGGTTCAGCAATGATTAGACCATCAATATCATCGGCATAGCCTTCTTTAACCAATTGTTTTGATCCTATACGGCCAATTTCCTCACCCACCGTAGCTAGAAAACGAATACGACCGTTTAAATCTGTGCCTTCCTCTTTTAACTCACACATAGCGATTGCTAAAGCAGCTAGGCCTGATTTCATGTC
>NZ_KV786968.1:0-359 GCF_001806975.1 Aerococcus sp. HMSC10H05 | reverse complement strand
TCCCATTCAGATTCGTCACCAGCTTCAACAACGTCCATATGTCCGGAAACAGCGAGTAATTTCCCATCTTGATTAGTGCCGAATTCGGCAACTAAATTATTACGGCCCTTTGCATATTCAACTTGCTTACTCTCAATATCGTATTTTGCAAACAAATCTGCAAGGTAATCTGCAACGTCTTTTTCATGTGCATTTACCGATTTAATTTTGACGATATCTTGTAAGATTTTAATTCTTTGTGCTTTTTCCAAAATAAAACCTCCTATTGTTTAACCACATTTCCAATAACATATACAGTATAATCCTAAATATTGGTAAAGACAATTTGGTTCTGTTGCAAAGTTTTAAATCTACTATCA
>NZ_KV786967.1:7431-55098 GCF_001806975.1 Aerococcus sp. HMSC10H05 | reverse complement strand
GGTCACCAACACTATTTGACACAGAACCATAATTACTCTGGTCTGCCAACCGGAGTTTTTTTATTGCTTTTTTTAGTTTAATCCACTTTATTGCATCAATGTAGTATTGGGATACTATGATAATGTAATAGTGTAATAGTAAGATAATATAATAGTGTAATAGTAAGATAGGATAATAGTATAATAGTGTAATAGTAAGATAGTATAATAGTGTAATAGTAAGATAGTGTAATAGTAAGATAGTGTAATAGTGTAATAGTAAGATAGTATAATAGTGTAATAGCGTAACTAATAGCAATAAAAAAACCAGTCCTAAGACTGGTTTTTTATTAATCTTGATAACCAAATACATTCACGCCGTAGACGTAATCTTGTACCCCTATACCTTTTGTTCCTTTAGGAGTATCTCCAATTTGGATAGATACCCACATATCTGTATAGTTAGTCATCATATTTTCGTAATGTCCTGGACTATTTTTCCAAGTATTGAATAGTTTACTAGCTAAGTATTCTTCTGAATATAGAGTGTATGGATTGCCGTTATAGATTGTAGCAGCTATATTTTCACTTCTAACGTAATTGTCCTCTAAGTAATCAAAGTCCGTTACGAATAATTCGCGTTCAACATTTTCGTTAGTAGGGCGGGTATGATCAAGTTTAGCTTCATTAGCCAGAACATAACAGTTCGCTCCTTTTTAATCGCTGTAATATTAATCTATTTTGAATGCACTTCTAGCCATGAAGAAATAGCTTCCCATGTAAGGTCTTTATCTGTAGCAATCGCTACCGTATAGTCTTCTATTTCTTTATTGCTAACGTTTAATGTCACACCGTTTAAACGTAAAAATGTATGAACCGCAACCAATGCGGTCCGCTTATTGGCATTGTGAAAACAGTGTTTCTGAACTAGTTTTTGGTACAATATGGCTGCTTTATCAAACATAGTCGGATAAAGTTCTTTATCAAATACAGCCTGTTTCGGTAAAGCGACACACATATTCAAAGCGGTTGGCTCCTTTACACCGATCTGCTCCTCAGGGCTGTAGCGTTGAATCTGCAGCGTATTAATCATAACTAATTCCCGTTCAGTTAAATAACGGATCATCGGCTAACGAGTCCTTCAAGTGCAACAGTGTAGTCATCCATCACTGCGTTAACCGTTGCTAAAAAATCGTCTTCTTTTTCGGCAGCTTTACGGATTTCAACGTGACCATCTTTGATAACATATTCAATGGAATCACCCAAGTTTAAGTTGAGTTGCTGTAAGACATCGGGTGGGAGTGTCGTAATCACGCTGTGTCCCGATTTACGTGTACTTCTTTGAATCATTTTCATATTTATCACCTCATACATATAGTATATACGTATGTATTAAATGATTCAAGTATATACGTATGTATTTTAATACCTTAATTCTGTTTGACTGGTTCTCTCACGCGTCTCTTTCATAAAATGATTAAATGGCTGTGCTTCTCCCGCTATCATTTTTTCAAGTGTCGCTATATTTTCTTGCGGCGAGGTGATTCCAGGATGTTTCTCAACAAATGCGGTAAGGGCATGCTCCTTTAACCAGTCGGTGCCACTTTTTTCTCCCGCCCATGTATGTGCAATTTCATTAGGGGTTTTTGTCGTGAGAATCCGATATTTCTGTGGTCCCGTTGTTTTTGAATGCAGCTCTAAATCATAAACACGATGTGTCCCAATCTGCGTAATGGGTTCAATCGTATGAATAGAAAAGAAAGCCTGTGCTAGCGCGCTATTTTTTGATTTTGACGCGTCTTTTAAGTTCACCTGCACATTTAGTTGTTCATGCTCTAAAAGTGTCTCTAAACGTGAAATAAGGGTATGAGAAACATGCTTTACTTCTTCCAGAGCCGTTTCGAGTTCCGTCACGTGTTCTAAATTCTGCGTCCATTGTGCCGTGTAGTGCAAGGAATGGGCTTTCGTATCTAAGCCAAACGCATGTGCCACCACATAGGCCGTCATTTCAGCTTGGTATTCTAAGACTGGTGTCTCCTGCAGCGCTTTTTCATTTTTTAAGGCTTTTGTCCCAGCCTCATTTAGAAAGCGGATTCATCGTATTTTCACATTCTTTTCACGAAGCTTTTGCTTGAAAGAGACCCACATGAGTCTTATAGTTAATTTATCAGAAAAGAAAAAGGAGAATGTACAATGAAGGAAGTACCAGAAACAAAGATTAAACTTACCGAGGCGAAAGATTTATTTGATCACGGTTATAATCTTTTATCGGTGATTCGTGAAGATGTCGATGCTCCGGTAGCAAAAGCAAAATTTTTAACTAAAGAAATAATTACGATATATGGTGAAGAAGCTGCTAAGAAATTCTATGATCCAACAAAGTTTAAACGTGAAGGGGCAATGCCTAAACCTGTATTGAAAACCTTGTTTGGAGAAGATGGCGTTCAAACCTTAGATGGAGAAGCTCATCATCATCGAAAGAATTATTTTATGGACTTAATGGTCCCAGAACGGATGGATGAGTACGCTGAAATCTTAGACAGACACCTAACAGAAAAAATGGAGGCACAATACGGAAAGTTTGAATTATTTGAGTTAGCGAATCTAGTGTTGTTTGAAGCCGTTGCAGAATGGTCTGGGATTAACTTGGATTGTTTAAGTGAAAATGAGATTAAAGATTTAGCTGAGAAACAAATTTCTATGATCAGTGGAGCAATTACCTCACCAACCGATCATATTAAAGGAATTTCTGATCGAAATGATTCGGAAGAGTGGGCACAAGAGTTAATTAAAGAAGCTCGCGAAAATCCTGTTCCAGGCAAAGAACATTTAGCTTTATATACTTTCGCTCAAGCGACAGATTTAGAGGGAGAATTATTGCCATTAGAAGTTGCGGCAGTTGAATTACTGAACATTATTCGTCCAACAGTCGCTTTAACTGTCTGGATGGTATTGATGGGACATGCTTTATTTGCTAAGGACGGTGTATATGATGAATTGAAAGCTGACTTTAAAAACTTACAAGATCCTTTCATTCAAGAGATGCGTCGATACTATCCTTTCTTCCCAATGCTACCAGCAATCGCAATTGATGATGTTGAAATCAATGGTTACCATATTCCTAAAGACACTTGGACAGTTTTAGACCTTTATGGTACGAATCATGATGAACGAACTGTAAATGACCCAGAAAAGTTTGAAATCCGTCGCTATCTAGGGCGTGCAAAAGATTTATCTTATGAAGAAGAATATGAAATGATTGCTCAAGGTGGAGGAAAATTCAGAGAAATGCACCGTTGTGCGGGAGAATGGATCACTTTACATAGTATGCGAGTATTCTCGGATCATTTAGTCAATAAGAATGAGTTCTCGATTCCGGAGCAGGATTGGGAAATTCCAATGAATCAGTTCCCAACCTATCCGAAAGATCGATCATTACTTTTTAAAGAATAAAAATAAGCTATAAGCAAAAAATAGGCTTTTGTCCCAGCCTATTTTTTATTCCTAATTACACTTTCTAAAAGACTTATTATTAACAATATAGAGAAAAATATCTCTACTTCTCTACTATCAAAAAAAACAGAAGATATTAATCCAAAAATACTAAACCAAAAAATATTCCCTTACTTTGTCCATAGCTCCTCCTTTATTTTTCATCATTTACCTTATATAAATAATCATAGAATATTTAGTATGAAGTATATCATAGTCAAAATACGCAAATTTAGGGTCGTTCATAACGTTTTATACATGATTGCATATAATAAAATACCCTATAATAGTTTTAAAACGCCTCTAACCTCCTAAATTTTCGATAGAGAATGTGCAATTTTTTCTATTTCTTTTAACAATTTATATTCTTGATTTGTAAATTTTAATTGTTCGAATAAAAAAATACTTGATAAAGTTTGATATAAAGCTCGTGATTAAGCTTCTGGAGTTTATTTACCTTTTTCAATTCTATCTTTTGAAGTATTTAATAACTTTATTGCTTGTTTTACGCCTGCATTATTTTGATTTCTGATTTAATTTCAGAAATTAAATCAGAAATCAAAATTAAAATACCTTTATCATTAGCATTTTGCAATTGTAGCACCTGCCCAACTAACTACTGAAATGTTTCCAATACAATTAACCGTTTTTCCCCAATTAACTGTACATTTTTTAGTGGTTGTATTACAAGTTACACCATTTCCATAATATACACTTTTAGCATATGCTGTTGGAGAGAAAGCTCCTACCAGACTAATTATTAAAAGTATATAGGGTACCCCAAAAATTAGTCTAACTTTTGGGGTCCCCTATATAGACTTATGTGATATGCATAAGTCTTTTTTGTATCGCCTTTTCATAGAAAGGAGATATGTCCAAAAGACAGGAATGTACCCTCATTATCTAAGTTCGAATAGGAAAGAAGTGTATTTTATAAGATTTCCTTATTTTGATTGACCTATATTAGAAAAGATATGTTCAAAGTTTTAACTTATGAATACGCATATTAATGTGATTATGGAGAATTAAGTTAGTAAATGATGCTCTATATTTTTTGGATTTGTGGATCAATATAGAGAGTTTTTCAAATATATTTGAATATATAAACGTACTAGTGTGTTTGAAAATGCCACACAGAGCAAATATGAGCTTTACACGGCATTTTTATTTTTAGAGACTACTTTCATTTTCTATTCTTTCAGCATTTTTAGATTGAGATTCATTTTCAAGATTTGAAATAACTTCACGCGTATGATAAATAGATTAATAATCTTCCAGATATATATTTCTTTCAACATTTCGCCTTCTTCATTGGTGAAATATTTAGTTATTGTAATTTTCGGAGGCGCTCTTGAATCTCTACGAATATATTTTTAGAATCTTCATCTATTTTTTCAATGGAATCATAGTTGATATTCCCATGATCCCTTTTAAATTCTAACCGATCTCATTCAACCTTCCATGGTCCCCTTTAAAATTCTAACCGGTCCTATACATCCTTTGCACGGTACCTTTAAAATTCTAACTGATCTCATTCAACCTTCCATGGCCCCTTTTAAATTCTAACTGGTCCTATACTTCCTTTGCATGATCCTTTTAAAACTCAAACCGAACCCGTAAAACCTCCCTTGATCCTCTTTAAAATGATTCAAGACCTGACTGCCTAACCTCCCATTCTCTCTTTAATCCTCTTGCCGTCCCTTTCGATTTGCCGCTTTAATTTATACCGATGGCTCTTGAAGACTTGATCAGATAAATACACCTTTTTCTCTGTTTGGCCTTGCTAGGCTTTACTAGATAAGCTAGGTATACATTGTGATTGTTAAAAAAAGGGTGGAAGAGCATAAGGGAAAATGGTGCATTTTTATCATTTTCTTGTTACAAGTTGTTACACCAATGAACCACTTTTTGCAAGTTCTTGATGCACTTTTAACCTTGATATAATAGGCTTTTGAAGCTTGTTGCATCAAGAAAAAGTTTGTGAAAAACGCCTTTTTTTCTTTAGGGCTTACACTTTAGTTAAGTAGATTTTTGAAAAAGCCTACCCATGCCTTTGGAAATTTTTTGAAGAAATTTACCTGAAGCCTAGCCTACCCTCTTTGGAGTGAATGCAAGATTTTTTCTCAAAACCTTGCCTAAGCTATTTGTATGAATATAAGATTTTTTTACAATTCCTTGGCTAAGCTTCTAATATAAATAGAAGTTTTTTTGATAAAGCTTCGCCTATCATTTTGGCTTGAACAGGAGATTTTTGGATGAAGCTTCGCCTATCATTTTGGTTTGAACAGGAAATTTTTGGATGAAGCTTCGCCAATTCTTCTGGTTTGAACAGGAAATTTTTGGATGAAGCCTTGCCTATTCTTTTGGTTTGAATAGGAGATTTTTGGATGGAGCCTTGCCTACACTTATATAATGAACAGTAATATTTTTGATGAAGCACTCGAAATATTTTTGACCTAACCCAAGCGAATGAACTAGACGAAGTGGAAGATAGTTTAGCTAAGACGGAGAATAAATGAAGTAAGGATATCATGCTGACACCCACTAGTAGTTCTGACCTTCCCACCGTATACTTAAATTGAAAAGCAAAAAATACCAGAAAGGCATTGGCCATCTGGTATCAAAAACATTATATAAAATTGTTTTACTACTGAATTGCTTGACGTTGTTCTGGATTCTGGATTGTTTGCGACTGGTTCTTCGTTCTCCGCTTCAACTTCTGAAGAAAAATCTAACGTATTCAATAGACCTTTTTCTAATGCCATAGATAAAACTAACTCACGTAGTTCGTTATCAGACATCGCAGCATCAATTGCATCCTTACGTTTAAAATTAACGTAGTGATCAAACTCTTTATCTAGTTGATCAGGAGTTCCTAGCCCCTCTTTAACTGACATCGTTAACTATGTTAGGAGATTTTGTCGGAATCGCTTGTCTGAATATCAATATAAACGAACTCTTCACCATACAAAGCAATTTGATAATTCAAATCGATGATTGTACCACGTAATCTTTTTTAGCAACTACAGTTGAAGCATTCTAAGTGATACTTAGTGACTCTTCATTTGCTTCAGTAATCAATATTTTTTTCTTTTTTTTATCTATTATCGTTTCAATTATTTCTTATAAAGTTAACATGAATAATTCTACGGGATTCATATAGAATTTCAACAATTCATCATTATACACCCTCTTAAGGTCATCCCTCTAATTGTTGATTTCTATAATTCATTAAGGCATACAGACATAATTTAAATAAATTGTTTATATAAATTATTATATGGATTTAAAAATTAATGTTGTTATATCAAGGTTAAAGGGAGGATGAACACCTAAATTGTCGGCTAGCAACGGCAAAAGTTGGCATTTATAACGATATAATGATTGGAAATTTTTAAAGCAAAAGATTTTAAAAAACTTGTTTCAAATTGCCATTTTATTGGTTTCAAATCCTGTTTGAAACCTATTTTTTTAAATTACTGGTTTCAAACTGCCATTCTATTTGTCATGCAAATGACAACCCCCCTGTTATATCAAGCTTTATTTTTACGCAAAGTACTTAAATCTTTAAATTAAACGTTATTTAACGAATAGAAATAAGGTTAAGTTACTAATTCACCGTTAAACAAATCGAACGTAAATTGGTAATTCAAACCTTTAATAGTTTATTGATCACCTTTAAATAAACCACAATAGGTAAAAAAAGTGGTTATAAATAAATAATTTCAAAACAGCTATAACAAAAGTGATAAAATGTGGTTTTTACTACGTAAAATGTTGTAATAAACACAAAACCACTTATTTAAGTTATTGTGGTGATTGATTACGTAAAATGTGGTTTTTTAACGTGCAAAAACCTTGATACATACGGCTTTTGAATTGCGTAAAGTCTTTAAATATAAATATATATATCGTTCATTGACCTGATCAGAGTGAAAACAAATACTTTCAACAAGCAGTAGCTATAAATCTTGCTTTATGTCACCAAATATTTTCGTCATTTAACCCAATAAGGACGAAAATATATGTAAAAATTTGTTAACACCACCATTATTTTTCGTCATTCCCTTTATTAAGACGAAAAATATAAATATATTCGTTTTGAATGCCAATTTCTTTCGTCATTAGAATGTAAATGACGAAAGAAAATAAAAGAATCGTCATTAACGCCCACTTTTGTCGTTATATGCAGCAATAAATAAGAAATCTCCTTTTAAATAACGACAACTTTAGACTTTTGTCGTTATCAACACCAACTTTTGTCGTCAATAATGATAAACTACAACGACAAATTTCAGATTTGTCGTCAAGGAAGACACTTTGTATATTGAGAAATCACGAGAAATTTACGTATCATATATTAAATTTTTTAGTGAAATAATGAACCTTTTATATATCGTAAATACTTTATCTTTTATACCTTTTGGATAAAAATAAACCCAATGATATCAAGGGATACAGCGATTAAATGACGAGAAAATACTGTGTTTATATGTGGATAAGACGAGAAAAAACTGTGTATTAAACGAATTGCATTAATTTTTTTCGTCCTTTGATGTATACCAAAAAATAGAGAAATCTTCCCTCCGTCCGAATACCCATTTTAGTATAAGGGTCCCTATCTCAAAAAAAATTGATGCTCATCAAGAAAATCATTTCTTAATAGACGCTAGGCTTCTCTATTAAATTCAACTGAAATAATTAAAGGTATGAAGTCATTCCCTCCAAACAAAAATTTCATTAAAGTAGGGCCTAAAAAAAGAATAGCAACTATACTTTGTCAAAAGACCTAATTGCTATTTTTTTGCTTGTTATTCTTCAATTACCAAACGTCTTGCCTTGCAGGATATTTAGGAGATATGATTCAAAAAACGGGTGGCGCAATAAAGTTAAGATTTAATCCAGAGTCTTCAAAAAAAGGCAAAAGCGGTTCTTATCGAATCATTTATTTCATTGCGATGGAAGCTATTTATGCCTTTTTAGATGTATACCCTTAAAGTAAAAAAGAGTCTTTGACAGATAAAGACAAAAAAGAAAACAAACAATTTATCACTGATTTTAAAAAATAGTTAAAAATAGGAGCTAATTAATATGCGTGATACACTAAAAGACAGTATGAGTGAATTAATAAAGTTCGCTCATAACAAACCAAATAAAGTTATGGTTAGAAAGTACACATTAAATAATCTACCGGAATACAATCCATCGGCTGTCAAAACAGTCCGTAACAAAACACAAATGACACAAAAAGTTTTTTCCAATCTTTTAGGAGTATCGGTTAGAACGGTTGAAGCTTGGGAAACTGGAAAATCACATCCAAACGGTAGTGCTAGAAGATTACTACAATTAATCGAACAAAATCCTGAATGGTTGAAGAAATCGAATATGCTTCCGCAAAAGGATAATTATTTTGGCAGCGATATATATACAGATTAGAATATCTTTTTTGTTTAGCGAGCTCTACTTTGTTCGACACAAACGACGAAAAAACTGATTGATCTTGCCTAAAAATGAGACCGAAACGGCCACATTTCAGGTCTCTTTTTTTGCTCAAAACAGCTACGTTTTGAACGGGTTTATCAAGGGTATTAGTGGGGCAGAGTGTTCCCCAACAAGGTCGTTTGCGGCACGAAGTGGCTAGTAAACATAGAATTTGCCAAACCTACAAGCCTCTTGTCCTATTAGGACAAGTTAGAAAAATTGGTGTGCTATATTGAATTTAAATACACCTAGGGGCTGATAAAATGACCACAGCAAATGCACATATTGGGGAAGGTATGAGCTACGGAGGTTTGTCTAAAAGCCATTACGAATTAGACTCTCAAGCTTCAGCAATCAGAGACCAAAAACAAATATAGCTTTCAAATTCATGAACATGTAATTTTGAACAAAACTGCGTACACAGAATTACAAGCTAAGCAGAATCAGATGATCGAGAAGAGAAACCAAAAATATATAGAACGTGGCGAACATAAGAAAGTAGACGGCAATATTGATAATTTTTTACCAAAAAGAACAAGAACACCAGAATCAATCACTTTCAATCAAATAATTTTCCGTTAGTAATTACTGCATCAAATTATGACGATTACGAAAATTTCGCTCAAGCACTAAGGGATAGTGGTGTAACTGAAAACGACTTGAGACATGCATACGTAAAGACTTTGAAGAAGTCTGTTGAAGATATCAATGGGTTAAGTATTGTTGGTTTGGAAATTGATGAGTATTACATACATGCAAACCAAAAAGGCGTACCACATTGATAATGTATATAAAAAACACAATGGAGCGATTTTGAACAAGTGCATATGCCTCCGAATAAAATAAAAAATAATCATTTACAATCACAGCAACATTTATAATAGCTGTGCTTGCACAAGCAATAATCAGCGTAAAAAAAAGAACCCCACCATATTGGTAGGGCCGTTTTTAGAATAAATCATCATGCGTGCCAGTTCTAATTAAAGTCAGGATCAATTGATCGTTATCTACTTTATAGACCAGCAACCAGTCTTTCTCAATATGTAATTCACGAAAACCAGCATATTGACCTTTTAACATATGGTCATGGTATTGTGTACGCAAAGTTTCTTTTTCACCATTGATAATGAGTTTGATAACTTGAGCAAGCTTATCCATATCATAGTGTTTTTTCTTAAACTTTTTGTAATCCCGTTTGAAATTTGAAGTCCTACTAATCTTCATTTAAATCTTCCCAAAATTCATCAAAATTTTCAAAGGTTTCTAAATGACCTTCTTTAACTTCTCGTAGGGCATTTTCAGTTTCAATATTTCTTTTAATTTCAAATGGGACTTTATTTTCACGGACACTTTGTCTTAAAAATGTATTAATAGCTGTAGACGTGTTCATACCTAAATCTTCAAATAATTCGGCAGCTTCTTCTTTAAGGTCTTTATCCACTCTTATGGTAATTGTAGAAGATTCAGATTTGTTGCTTTTTCCTTTAGTCACTCTTTTAGGTGAAGTACGTGTTTTACGAGCTTTTTCCATATCATATACCACCTTTCTTATATAAAACATTGTAACACATTAGTGTTACAATGTTAATACAATAACCTACAATCGAAACGCCCAAGTATTCAAACTAAAGGTTGCCTAGATTTGAATTGACTTTTTTTAAATGAGATTAACTCTACGAAAGTATGGAAACGCAAAAAAACACAGGATATCAAAGGACTCTTGTGCTTTTTTCAAAATCTAAAAAAATTTAGAATGAATGATGTAACTACACTAACTCAACTATTAGTTTTTTATTCGTTGCATTTGCAATAGATACAATAGTATCCAAAGAAGCATTCACTTCACGAGATTCAATTCTACCTATAGTGGACTGCGGTTTACCAACCAATTCAGCAAATTCACGTTGGCTTAAACCTAGATTTTTGCGAATATTGTAGATTTGATCTGCAATCCGATTCTGTACTTTTTCATTTTCCCATTCTTCAGCGAATCCTGGCTCTTTTAATTCTCTTTCTGCAGCATATTCTTCTAATACTCTATTCATCTGATTTCCTCCTAACAAAGTATAATTTACGCCGATTTTTCCCACGTTCAATTTCACGTTTTGGCGTTTTCTGATCTTTCTTAGTGAAGAAGTGCGTAATAATATATCGTGAATCCTTTACATGGAAGTAAATCCCACGTTGTATATTATTACTAGATTTCGACCTAATTTCGAATAAGTTATCATCCAATTTCTTAACCCATTGGTTTTCGATGGATGATTGAATGCCTCTAATTTCAATATTATCAATCATAGACATCACTTTAATTGCATCTTTTGAGGGCAATTTATCTAAGAATTTTTTAAACTCTTCTTCATCAAAAAATTCAAATTCATTTTTTTGTTAACCATATTTATATGATAGCACAGATGCTATCAATTGTCACTCCATTCATTATTAAGAGATAGCACATTAATCAACCACTTCCAAATCACTGTCTGAAGCTTTTGCTACTGCTTGTTTGATAATTTTTGAATCATCTTTAATTTCACGAAGCGATATTCGTCTGTTGCCTACTTTGAATTCTGAATCATAAGTTTGTTCTAGTTCATTCCAGTAGGCAAAATCAATATTATCAGCTGAAATTTCATCTGTATCTACAACTGTTGTGACTGAAAAAGAAGAGAAATTTGAACGTGTAGAGAAAAAGTCCAACGAAAAATGGCCAACAATAAACGCTAAAATTGAAGCTGCTAACTTACATTTTCGGAAAGTAAAAAAGCGTTAGAAGATGAAAAAATGCTAAAAAATAAGCTGAAATGGCATTGAGAAAAGAACGTCATAAATTAAGAACAGAGCGACTAGACAGTCAGCTTGATTTGTTAGATAGTGTTGAAGAATCATTGAGTATTTATGATCCAACTGGTAATTAGTATTTAAGTTATGCGGAACATCATGATTTAACTAAAGATTATCTTGTCCATTGTGCCGTGTAGTGCAAGGAATGAGCTTTCGTATCTAAGCTAAACGCATGTGCCACCACATAGGCCGTCATTTCAACTTGGTATTCTAATACTGGTGTCTCCTGCAGCGCTGTTTCTTTTTGCGCCATTTTTTTCGGATAGTGCATTGCTACATGCGCCAGCTCATGTATAAGCGTATGAATGGATTCGCTTTCATTATTACGATCACTTAATACAATCGTATGCATATCAGGCCGGTAGTATCCTTTAGCAGGACTGTTACTGATTTTCGCTGCTTGAACCCCTATCTGTTCTTCCTTGGCATAACACAATAACATTTTCTTCAAAATCACCATCTGTTTCCCCGCATACTGAAAGTCTTTTTTTCGATTTGGAAACAAATCGGGATGATCTTCTGGCTGCGCATTTGTTTGCGTCACATCAAAGACCGTCCCCAACTTAAAGCTGACCCGTTTTCGTGTCTCAACTGTTGTTTTATGGGCTGGAAAATCCTATTTTTCTTCTTTTGTGGCAACACTCAGGTTTTTCCAGGTTCCCTGTTTCGTCTTGAATTGCTTGATTTCAACCGGTACAAAAATCTTGATGCCTTTTTCCCCTTTTAAGACAGATAATCCCCAATCTTTAAACGTCTTAAAAGACGCAACGCCAAACGCACCTTTAAATTGAGAATGAATCAATAACTGATTCTTCAACGAATAATCATAAACTGACTCATAAAAACGAGAAAAGCTTCTAACTCTTTCGGATCTGTCGCATAGTTGCGTAAGTTGACATCCATCTCATCGGTTAGGCCATCAATTTCTAATTTCCGTTCTTCTGCTGTTTTCTTTTTATAGTTGTAGGCCATGACGTTTCCCCTTTCAGATTACTCAGACAACCTGCTTCAATACCGTATCAAGCATGACAAAATAGCTTTCTTCTTCTCCAAGAGATACTTCAAATTCCGCTATTAAATCATCTCTTATCGTCACCTGTATGTCTTTTTTTTCTTCCAAGAGATAAAACGTCACTGTATTTTCTTCTTCAATATTTACAAGCATCGCTAAGGCCTTCGGCATCCCGATACCCCCCTCTCACATGTTTATTCCTGTGTTCTTTTCTTGATTATTATATCTATATTTAACTTAAAATAACGGTATAAAACAAGAAAAGCTATTGACTTAAGGTCTCACTTAACCTAGCAGAGGAGAGGGAAAGGAGCAAGTGGGCATAGTTGTACCCTAGTCATGCAAAATTTAAAAAATAATTCTGCAAACTAGGGTCAACACGTGTGCTATTTATTTGAATATTTAGCGTCGGATCGGTCAGTCGCTGCTTCACATCTGTATGCGTCGGTGTTGTTCGTGCAACACACCTAAAACTCTCTTAAAATCCTCCCTAAGAGCTTCGTTTTAGGCTACCGGGCTTTCGGCCCAGCAGGATTACCACCCCCACCGTTCAATCGGCCGTAGTTGCCATTCAGGGAAAGAGTGCATACAGTGACCTCTTTTGATCCCCTATCGCTAGTTATTGAAGTGGCTAGCGCCTAACCTGTCCCCTTAGTCCCAGTTTTTCATGGCTGCAGCTTGTCCCCTACAGTTTTAAAAAAGAGGATGCGTCAAGTTACTGTTGGATTAATATATGCTAAACTAAGCGAAGGAATCCTCACTTTCGATTTTTGGTTTGCGCTTAAATTGACAATTGAAGATTCAATTTTCCAAGAGTAATTTTACGCTAACCATTATTAATGCACGAACAAACATACGTTGTATTTATAATGTTTCACGTGAAACATTATAAATACTTTTAAATATCCTAATTAATATCAAGGAGTATTTATTAATATACTTATATCTATTTATTAAAAAAAACAATCTTTCTTTCTACTATTATTTCCTATACCAGATAAATAATCTGCTTAAATATTTCAGCATTAGAATTAATATTACGCTGACTTAAATAATTTAAGTTATACACCTCAAGAATTTTTTATAATACGCATCTCTTATATAGGTATAGTGGAAGTACAAAATACTTAGACTAACATAATACTTTAAGGAAGAAGTATAACTTTCTTTTGATACTAGCTGTCCATTTTGTGTATACTCTTCTCAAAAATGAAATCAGTAAATAATGTTTCACGTGAAACATTAGTATTATGAATGATTATTTTCATGTTTTAAAAAAAGTCATCCATAATAGTCTGTAATTTGATTTTACATATGTAGTGAAAATTTTTAAAGATATACTTCAGATAACGTTAACAGGAAATAGTGAGGTAAGGTGGGTCTCACGTTGCACTTAATTTTACAATTGAAGATACAAAAAAATTAACGTTTCCCCTCTTCTATCTAAACCTCATTCAATATATAACAATATGATTATTAATTTATTTCTGATAAGAATTATGTTCATTTTTATAGATAGCTTTTAGATACTTTTCACATCTGAATCGCAGCACTATATACATTAAAATTAAATCTACCATTATTACATTATTTAGCAATTCAATTAGTCGTCAATATTAATTAGTTTTATACAATTGTTTACTTTAATCATTAAATTCCTAAACTCTAGTATAAATCATCTGAGTATAGACAAGTGAAGTTTTAGCGAATATATTATTTGGACCATAAAATATTAATAATAATGTAGACACGTGTAACAACACCACCATACCTAGTATCTATACTATACATTCAGATGACGAAATCAATATTATAGCGAATAATGATAATGCAGCTTGTTCATTGTCCTACTTTATATTACTAGTGGATACATTGTCTAGTTACAAATTTTTTAACTAAATAAATTAGATAATGAATGATTGAAGATCTATCTAATAATAGAAGTAAAATATAGTGAGTTCTCATCTTATATATATATAATAATAATGTTTCACGTGAAACATTATAGATGATATGAATTGATCTTATTATACTTACTACTTGCACGCACAGACCGACTTGGTAACTAGCATGAGTGTAGAGTATTTGATAGTAATTAAGCTACGAGAATAGGCTATAAATTAAAATTGTGTCGTATATTAGTGTTTAATCTAATTAGAGATAAGGGATAGTGGATAGTAGCTGAGCTGGTGTGTATTTGTTTTATTTTATAGTTAAGGATAAAACTAGTGTCTAGTTAGGCTTGAACTTGCTATAAGTAAAGGGAACCATGAAATCCTTATTCATCCTTCTAGTAGAGAAAATCCCCACACCTTTATTTACTTTATACCAATTCAACAATAATACCTTCCACTATAAATGATTTTCTATGATAATAAAGTTAGATGAGTCAAAATTTGTTAGACTATTAGAAAATTACTATTTTTAAGTCTTAATCAGAACTAAAAAGGGAGATAATCATGATTCTAGGGCAATATATAGTTTTTAATAAAAAGAGTAATGTTTCACGTGAAACATTACTCTTTTTTACTTCTATACAAATCTTAAAGATAGAAATAGTAGGTTATCTCTATCCAGTAAATAGGCATGTATTTCTGCTCATTTGAAGACAAATCTCAATAGATCCCCAATAATGAAATATTACGCTGTGATTTGAGGAAGAATAGAAACTAGTTATATATGCAACAATATTAAAAATATAGTGACTAATATATTATATATTACCTAGATAAAAGGAGGAAGTGCAGATAATTAATGTCTTGATAGTCGATTAAATACTACTTATACTCACATGAAATGCTATAGTTTAACAAATTACTTTCCCATTACTAGTTTATACAGAGATAAACTACTATAAAGTACGGAATAGCAATAATTCTGGAAAGTCATTTAAAATTTCTATATGACTTATTTTATCGATTAGCATCTCAAAATATTTTTATATATTACTGAACAGTAGATATATATTTGATAAACAAAGCGCCATATGACCTCATATCCCATGTTTCCATATATTTCTTTCTTCTTTTCTTTATCATCAAAATCCCTTTTATTATTAATATCCTTCTTTATAATAGAATACTTCTTTATCTTTTTTTCCAAATTTGTTTGTGAAATTTCACATCCAGTTTATTGAGTAGGGTACTATTTATTAATTATCTTCTTCTATATTTTGATTTCTTCACTTATTTACCTTTAGCTGCCCAATTATTCATCTATTTACTTTCATCCAAATTTTTATATTTTAGTTTCCATATCAAAATCATCTTTCAATTCATTTTATTCTTCTCAAAAATTACATTTTTTTCAGCTTATATTTACGCTCTGTACTACAACAATTAATAAATATTTATGTTAGAAATCCTTACATCAATAATCATTATATTTCATTTTCCTTTGTATATAGAATTATTCAATAGCAGTAGCTGCTCCTTTTATACTCTCTACAAATTACCTTATATGTTTCATGTGAAATATCATTTTAAATAATCTAGGTATTATAGCTAGTCATTTCCACATGTGAATAACTTTTTAATTTATAAAATTCTTTCAAAAACATTTTTATCCACAGCTGTTTTCCTTATTCATTATCCTTTACCGAACGTAGTTTCGCCTTAATAACAAGTTTATCCACAGATGTTTGTTTCCTTTCTGCCTTTATTTCTATCTATTACTGGATGAATGATAAGGTCTTGTATAAAATAATTATTGAAATTTTTTAAGGAGCTAAAACTACCTGTTCTATTCAATCCTTACTAAATAGGAATCTTTTTACATACAGTTTTTTAAAGATGAGCATTTTAATGCTAATGACGATAGTAGAAACACCAATTATTCCGATACTGTTCCGTCAAGAAGTTATGCCAGTAAATAACCGTATAAAATACTACGACTATGCACATAATCCAGCAGATAACTTTGGATGGTATACAGTTGAAGTAACGGCTGACGCACCTGTTTCAGAATAAGTAAGCAGTTAAATATTATTCAACTTTCAGTAGTTAAAAATTAGGGCGTATATGGACAATGTTCATATACGCTCATTTTATGAGTATTTTTTAATTTAAAATGTCTTTTATTAGATTTTTTTCATTTTACCTCTTGCAATCCATTTTATTTTACGTTATATTAAATTCACATTAGAAAACGAAAGAGGTAGTCTCATGAAAAAGACAGCACAAGTGGTCATTATTATTAATAAACAGGACTTTACGAATTAGTGGTTTTCACTAATAAAAAATCGTAAGTCCTATTCGTGCTTGTTAAATGCTGAATGGGACTTAGGCCTCCCATCAGCGTGTGGGAGGCCTTTTCTTTTGCTAATAAATTGCTGACATTATTACTTTAGATTTAAACTTAAAGGAGTTGCTCATTATGACTGACAAATTAAACTGGGATGAATTAGATTTTTCTTATACAGAAGTACCATATCGTTGGCGTGCATATTGGAAGAACGGCGAATGGTATAAAGCAGGATTAGAAACTGATCCACAATTACCAATTCATGAAGCTTCGCCTATTGTAAACTACGGTCAAGGGGTATTTGAAGGTAACAAAGCTTATGGTACAAAAGACGGTAAAATCGTTTTATTCCGTCCAGATGAATTTGGTGAACGTTTAAACCGTGGTGCTCGTCGTATGGCGATGCCAGAAGTACCAGTTGAAGAATTTGTCCGTGCTTGTAAGGAAGTTGTTAAAGCAAATCGTGATTATGTGCCACCGTATGGTCATAATGGTGCGGCTATGTTTATTCGTCCTATGTTATTAGGTATTGGTGACCACGTACAAGTATCAGCAGCTGAAGAATATTTATTTACGATTTATGTAACACCAGTTGGTCCTTTATACAAAGGTGGTCTAGCACCTCATCATTACATTATCGATCACGAGCATGACCGTGTAGCAGCTGATGGTACGGGTAATATCAAAGCAACAGCTAACTATGCTTCAACATTAGCTACTGCAAAACGTATTCAAGAAGCAGGTTACGATGATGTATTATACTTAGATCCAGCAACACATACTAAAGTAGATGAATTCTCATCAGCAAACTTCTTTGCAATCGAAAAAGATACAAATAAATTTGTAACACCTAAATCAGATACAGTATTACCTTCAATTACTAAAAAATCATTACTTTGGTTAGCTGAACATCGTTTAGGCTTAGAAGTTGAAGAGGGTGATATTAAAGTAGATGATTTTGATAGATATGCTGAAGCTGGTGCTATGGGGAATGCGGCAGTTATCTCTCCAGCTGGTTCTGTAACATACAAAGACAACCGTCATGTATTCTACTCTGAAACAGAAGTTGGTCCAGTATCACAAAAATTATACAAAGAATTAACGGGTATCCAATTTGGTGAATTAGAAGCACCTGAAGGATGGATTGTAGACGTTGATGAAGATTAATCATTTCACCAAATGCCTTTCAATCTAATGATTTGAAAGGATGACTATAAAGAAAGAAGGAAAACAAGTATGTCTCTATCAGTAAATCTACCGAATTTAACAATTGGTGTTGATGCTTTTGATGCAATCGATGAATATTGTAGTCAATATGGTAAAACTGTTGCGATTTTAGGTGGTGAAAAAGCCTTAGCAGCTAGCAAAGAACATTTAGGAGCTGCCTTAGAAAAATCATCATTAGAAGTAGTCATTGAACAAGTTTACGGTAAAGAAGCGTCTTATACCAACGTTGAGAAAATGAAAGCCATCAAAGAAGTACAAGATGCAGATATGATTTTTGCAGTTGGTGGGGGACGTGCAATCGATGCAATTAAGGTAGTAGCACGTGACTTAGACAAACCTTTATTCACTATTCCAACCATAGCCTCTGTATCTGCACCAACATCAGCTGTTTGTGTCATGTATCATGATAATCATGAAATGGCCGGTTTAGCTTATCGTAAAGCACCAGCTAATCATACCTTCATCGATACACAAATTATTGCTGAAGCACCTGTAGAGTACTTATGGGCAGGTATTGGTGACTGTATGTCTAAAGAAGTAGAGACAAGTTTTTCTTCTCGTGGTCGAGACCTAAGCTTTGAGAACCGTTTAGGGGTTAATATTGTTAAAGGTACAAATGACAAATTAATGGCTGTCGGTGCCGAAGCTTTAGAAGCTGTTCGTAACAAAGAAACAAACCAAGCCTTAGAAGATGTTGTACTTGAAATTATCGGGGCTTCAGCATATGCGTCAGTATTAGTGGAAAATGATATCAACTCAAACATGGCACATGCTTACTACTATGGCTATACCGTCTTACCACAAGCCCATGAACATTTACATGGTGAAGTAGTTTCTTATGGTATCTTATTGTTACTAACAATGGACCAGCAATTTGAATATCGTGATCGCATGAAAGCTTTCATGGAATCAATAAAATTACCAACTAAGTTAGCTGATCAAGGCGTAACAACCCAAGAAGATATTGACAAATTAGTTGATAAAGCAATGACTATGGATGACTTAACCTACTCTCCGTATACAATTACCCGTGAGAAGTTCGAACAAGCTATTAGAGATGTTGAAGCCTTAGCTTAATCCAATTTTCCTCCTTAGAACATACGATTAAAATAAATAACCAACATCCTAATATGAGATTAATTATTTTGATAACGAGTTGTGACTAGTATCACAGCTCGTTTTGTTTTATCATAAAGTTGGAAGCGCATTCTATAAACCATATTAAAGGAGGCTACATATGAAAATTGAACATATTGCATTATGGGTTGAAGACCTGGAACTTATTAAAAGTTTTTATGAGAAATATTTTGAAGCCAAAGCTGGAGACCTGTACCACAATCCAAAAACTCGTTTTTCATCATATTTTTTAACTTTTGATGAAGGTAGTCGACTAGAATTGACCAATAAGAAGCATTTAAGCCCTCATATTGCCGATGCTTTAGGTTATGGCCACCTAGCTATAGCAGTAGGGGACAAAGAGGCTGTAGACGCTAAAACCGCTCAATTAGTTGCCGATGGTTTCCCACTATTATCTGGCCCAAGAACAACTGGAGATGGCTATTATGAGTCCGTCATACAAGATCCAGAAGGAAATCTCATTGAAATTACAACCAATTAAATAAAAAAACCATTTCACCAAAAAGCGAAATGGTTTTTTTATTAGCATTAGTCTGCTGTAGTAAATGGAATTAAAGCCATAATACGAGCGCGTTTAATTCCAGCTGTTAAAGTACGTTGGTGTTTTGCACATGTACCAGTTACACGACGAGGTAAGATTTTACCTTTTTCAGAAATATAACGTTTTAATAAATCTGTGTCTTTGTAATCTACATGATCAATGTGGTTAGCGCAGAAGAAACATACTTTTTTACGTCTACGACCACCGCGGCGTTGTGCTGCCATATTTTTTACCTCCCTTACTTATACCATTAGAATGGTAAGTCATCATCGGTAACATTGATTGAACCAGAACCATCGTTAGCTGACGGGAATGGATTATCGTTACCATTGTTAAATGAAGAGGAGTTTTGATTAAAGCTGTTTCCACCAAACGGATCAGCATTTTGATTGTTATAACTGTTATTGTTTGCGTTATTGTTATTAAATCCGCCAAAACCGCTATTATTATCAGAGGTAGGGCGACTTTCAGTAACTGATTTTGGTTCTAATAAACTAAAGTTATCTACCAAAATCTCAGTAACGTATACACGTTGTCCTTGGTTATTCTCGTAATTTCGAGTTTGAATGCTACCTTCAACACCTACTAATGAACCTTTACGGGTAAATCGTGCAAAATTCTCTGCAGCTTTACGCCATATAACACAGTTAATAAAATCTGTCTCACGTTCACCTTGGGCATTTTTAAAGTTTCTTTCAACAGCAATGCTAAAAGAACCAACAGCAACACCACTTTGCGTATAACGCACATCGACGTCACGAGTTAAACGGCCGACCAGTACAACATTATTAATCATGAAATAACTCCTCTCTCACGAAATATGTATTGTTTATTAGTCTTCGATTTTAGTAATCATATGACGTAAGATATTGTCATTGATTTTAGCAAGACGGTCGAATTCATTGATTCCTTCCGCATCGTCAGCTTCTATATCAACTAAGTGGTAGATACCTTCTTTATAATCATTGATTTCATATGCAAGACGACGTTTTGCCCAGTCTTTAGATTCATTAATTGTTACACCGTTTGAAGTTAAGATTTGATCGAATTGTTCAACCAAAGCTTTTTTAGACGCTTCTTCCATATCAGGACGAATAATGTATAAAACTTCGTATTTAGTAGTGTTTTCACTCATCAGACTTTTGCACCTCCTTTTGGTCTATTGGCTCTCAACATTCTTGAGAACAAGGAGAGTATATTCATACTCACAATAAGATATATTATCAAATCATTCAATATAAATCAAGTAATACCTATAATTTGAAATGGTTATTTTTATCCTACCTCAAGTAAAAAAGGATTTGTAGCGTCTCTACTACAAATCCTTTTTCTATATGGTTTATTACTATATTATTCTTCTGATTCTTCATGATCTGGTAATGCATCATCAGCAAATTCTTGCATACGAGCAATCATTTCGTCAGATGGATCAGCTAATGATTGCTCATTCATTGTAGTTTCATTTTCTACTGGTGTTACGCCTAATGCTTCTTCAACTGCTTCCACTTTAGCAATTGCTGAAACATGTGAATCTTCAGCTAAACGTATTAAACGCACACCTTGTGTTGCACGACCTGTTTGCGAAATATTTTTCGCATGGAAACGAATAGCTACACCTTGATTGGTCATTAACATGATATCTTCATCACCTGATACAGTCGTTAAACCAACTAAGACGCCATTTTTCTCAGTTACATTAATGGTCTTAACGCCTTTACCACCACGATTCTTAATACCATATTCACTAGCTGGTGTTTGTTTACCATAACCTTTTTCAGTAACGACTAAAACATTATCATCTGGTCCAAGTACAGACATACCAACCACTTGGTCGCCGTCATTTAAACGAATACCGCGGACACCTGTGGCTGTACGTCCCATACTACGTACATTTGTTTCTTGGAAACTAACAGCATAACCATCTTGTGAAGCGATAATAATGTTGTCATCTCCACTTGTTAAGACTACTTTAACTAGTTCATCACCTTCAGCTAATTTCAAGGCAATTAAACCGTTGTTTCGAATATTGAAGTAATCACTAGCATTGGTACGTTTAACGGTACCATTTTTCGTAACGAATAATAAGTGTTCTTTCACTTCTTCTTCTTCAATAGGGGTTACATTAATCATCGCTTGGACAGTTTCATCTTGTTGTAGATTTAGTAGGTTTACAACTGGAATTCCTTTGGCAGCACGACCAAACTCTGGAATTTCATATCCTTTAGATTGGAACACACGTCCAGTATTGGTGAAGAATAATACAGAATCATGGGTTGAGGTTGATAGCATGGTTTCAACGAAATCATCGTCATTCATACTCATTCCTTTAACACCTGTCCCCCCACGATTTTGTGCTCTAAATTCTACATCATCAATACGTTTGATATAACCATTTTGAGTTAGGGTGACAATCACATTACTTTCTTCAATTAGGTCTTCATCATCAATATTGTGGATTTCTCCAACCATCAATTCGGTACGACGTTCATCACCAAATTTATTTTCTATTTCTACTAATTCATCATAAATAATTTGATAACGCATCGTTTCTGATGCTAGTACCTGATTTAAGTAATCAATTTGTGCCATTAATTCAGCATGCTCTTTATCAATTTTCTCACGTTCTAAACCAGTTAGACGAACTAAACGCATGTCTAAAATAGCTTGTGATTGTTTATCTGATAATTTGTAATCTTCAATAAAGCGTGCTTTCGCTTCATCACCTGAACGTGATGTACGTAATATATTCACGATTTCGTCGATATAGTCTAAGGCAATTTGTAAACCTTCTAGGATATGGGCACGCGCTTCAGCTTTGTTTTTCTCAAAGATCGAACGACGACGAATGATTTCTTCTTGATGTAGTAGATAATTCTGCAAGATTTCTTTCAAGCTTAATGTGTGGGGGACACCATTTACGATGGCCACCATGTTAATCCCGAAGTTAGTTTGTAATTGTGTGTATTTATATAAATTATTAACGATTACAGATGCACTTGCATCTTTTCGACATTCAATTACGACACGCATACCTTCACGGCCTGATTCATCTCGGACAGCAGTAATACCTTCAACACGCTTATCTCGGGCTAATTCAGCAATACGTTCAACCAATTTGGCCTTATTTACCATATATGGAATTTCATGGACGATAATACGTTCTTTACCAGAAGACAAGGTTTCAATATCTAATTTAGCACGGACAATGATTGACCCTTTCCCTGTCTCATAAGCCTTACGGATACCTGATTTTCCAATTACAATACCACCAGTTGGGAAGTCTGGACCTGGTAAAGCTTCCATTAACTCATTGGTTGTAGCATCAGCATTTTGCATTAAGATTTTAATAGCACTGATAACTTCACTTAGATTATGCGTTGGAATATTTGTTGTCATCCCAACAGCAATACCAGTTGTTCCATTAACCAAAAGGTTAGGGAAACGAGATGGTAATACCTCTGGTTCCCTTTCTTCACCATCGTAGTTAGGAATAAAATCAACGGTATCTTTATTCATATCCCGAACCATTTCGTGGGCAATCTTACTCATTCTTGCCTCTGTATAACGCATGGCTGCTGCTTGGTCACCATCGACTGAACCGAAGTTTCCATGGCCATCAACTAGCATATAGCGATAAGAGAAGTCTTGAGCCATACGAACCATTGATTCATAGATAGCCAAATCCCCATGTGGATGGTATTTACCCATTACATCTCCGACAATACGGGCTGATTTTTTAAAGGGTTTATCTGATGTTACCCCTAATTCATTCATCCCATAAAGGATACGACGGTGAACAGGTTTTAAACCATCACGGACATCCGGAAGGGCACGAGCCACAATAACAGACATGGCATAATCAAGAAATGACGTACGCATCTCTTGAGATATCTCACGTTGTGGAAATTGTTCTTTTATTTCTTCACTCATGAAACATTTCCCTCCTTAATTATAAATCGATGTTAGCGTAGGTAGCATTCTCTTCGATGAAGTCACGTCTTGGTTCAACGTGGTCACCCATCAACATATTAATGATTTTGTCTGCTTCTACTGCATCCTCTACGTTTACTTGTAATAATGTTCTGTTTCTTGGGTCCATTGTTGTTTCCCAAAGCTGTTCAGCATCCATCTCACCTAAACCTTTATAGCGTTGAATAGCTGGTTTTGGTGTAGCTGGAATTGTTTGTAGGTAGTCTTCTAATTGTTTATCCGTATCTAGATAGACAACTTTCTTCCCTTGACGGACTTGGTATAAAGGTGGCACCGCAATATAAACATAGCCTGCATCCAATATTGGACGCATATAGCGGTAAATCAAAGTTAATAGTAGGGCACGAATATGCGCACCATCGACATCAGCATCGGTCATGATAACCAATTTATGATATCGTGCTTTGGTAATATCAAACTCATTTTGCCAACCTGTACCCATTGCAGTAAATAGTGAACGAATTTCCTCGTTAGCTAAAATTCTGTCCATCGAAGCTTTCTCTACGTTCAATATTTTACCTCGAATTGGCAGAATTGCTTGGAAATGACGAGAACGACCTTGCTTAGCAGAGCCTCCGGCAGAGTTCCCTTCAACAATAAATAATTCAGATTCTTCTGGATTACGACTTGAGCAGTCTGCTAGTTTACCTGGTAAGTTAGAAATCTCTAAACCTGATTTCTTACGGGTCATTTCACGCGCACGTTTAGCCGCTAGACGTGCCTTAGATGCGACAGTTCCTTTATCGACAATACGACGAGCAATTTGCGGATTTTCCAGTAAGAACGTTTCAAAAAGCGTCGCAAATAAATTATCGGTAATCGTCCGAACTTCAGAGTTACCTAATTTAATTTTAGTTTGACCTTCAAATTGAGGATCTGGGTGGCGGATAGATACTATTAATGTAATCCCTTCACGTACATCTTCACCAGTTAAATTATCTTCATTTTCTTTAATGAGTTTTTGTGAACGAGCGTAGTTATTAATTACACGTGTAAGAGCAGTCTTAGCGCCTGATTCATGCGTACCACCTTCAAAAGTGTGGATATTATTCGCAAAACTTAAGATATTTGAGTGGAAGCCATCTGTATATTGTAAAGCTACCTCAACTTCAATCCCATCTTGTTCATCTTCAAAATAAATCGGTTCTTCAAACAAAACATCTTTATCTTGATTCATATATTCAATATACTCTTTAATACCACCTTCATAGTGGTAAGAAACTGTTTCTGCTTCCTCTGATCTGGCATCTGTTAATGAAATACGTAGACCTTTATTCAAGAATGCCAACTCACGAACGCGACGATTTAAGACATCAAATTCAAATACTGTTGAATCTGTAAAAATCTCTGCATCTGGTTTAAAATGTACAACTGTACCGTGGGTATCTGTTTCACCTGTTTGTTCAACATCTGATACAATAGCCCCTTGACGAAATTCTTGGTGGTATATAAGACCATTTTTATGGACATAAACATGTAGCCATTCGGAAAGGGCGTTTACGACAGATGCCCCAACCCCATGAAGACCACCGGATACTTTATAACCGCCTCCACCGAATTTACCTCCGGCATGTAGGACGGTAAAAACAGTTTCTACCGCTGGACGTCCAGTATTCGCTTGAATATCAACAGGAATCCCACGTCCATCATCTACTACTGTAATGGAATTATCTTTTTCAATCGTTACTTGTATGTGACCTGCAAATCCGGCCAAGGCCTCATCAATTGAGTTATCTACAATTTCCCATACTAAATGGTGTAAACCACTTGCAGATGTAGAACCAACATACATTCCTGGTCGCTTACGTACAGCTTCAAGTCCTTCTAATACTTGAATTTGACTAGCATCATAATCTTTTGCTAGTTCATTTTTCTTAGCAATTTTTTCTTCCTCAGAAACAAGATCTGTTGGATGAAGCACTTCTTCATTCGTAAACATTTCGTTTTCTTCGTTTGCCATTTTCCCACTCCTATTTCGTGAATTATTCCATCTCAATAGCGCCATGGGACTTTAGGCTACGCCTCACCCGCATGTTCACTTATTCCGCTATCGCACCTGCATCAATATTGAAAACGCTTGGTTCTTCAATGAATTCTCTTTGAATACCATCTAAACTTGTTGTTGTTAAAAAGGTTTGGACTTTTGACTGTATAGATTTTAGTAAATGCGTTTGGCGTTCATTATCTAATTCACTCAGGACATCATCCAATAATAAGATAGGATATTCGCCTAGTATTTCATGCATACATTCAATTTCTGCTAATTTCATACTCAATACAGTCGTTCGCTGTTGGCCCTGCGAACCAAATTTTTGTACATCTCGTCCATTCACCTTAAAGGTTAAATCATCTCTATGTGGACCAACTAAAGTAACGCCTCTAGCTAATTCATGGTCTTTTTTCTCTTTATATTTAAGCATTAATTGTTGGTAGATGACATCTTCAGTCATGTCTAAGGTCAGTTCAATTGGCCCTCTGTAAGCTAGGGTGAGTTCTTCAAGTCCATGCGAAATGGTTGAATGAATTGGTTTAGCCCACGATTCCAATTGATTTACAAAACGTAAACGTTGATAAATGACATGAGTGGCTGATGTTGCTAACTGTTCAGTTAAAATATCTAAATATATTTGGTCTTGGGTTTCTTTATATAATAGTTGTTTAAGATAAGCATTTCGCTGCTTCAATAATCGATTATATTGGACTGATTCATACAAATATTTAGGACTCATTTGTCCAAGCTCCATATCAATAAACTTTCGTCTAAACTGTGGGGCTCCTTTAATCAGTTCTAAATCCTCTGGCGCAAAAAGAACAACATTCAATTTGCCTATATAATCGCTCATTCGGTTTTGGTTCAAGTGGTTTACTTTTGCATGTTTTCCAGATTTGGTAATGGTCAACGTCAATGGTAATTCTGGATTCGTTTTTGTTGATATACTACCTTCAATCCGTGCAAATTCTTGTTGCCAACGAATCGTATCTTTTTCATTGACTGTACGATGACTTCTTGCAAGTGACATCATGTAGATGGCTTCCAATAGAGAGGTTTTCCCCTGAGCGTTCTCGCCTATAAAAACGTTCACCCCTGGAGAAAAACTAACAGCTAAATCAGCATAATTCCTAAAGTCTTTTAATTTGATGTCATTCAGCTGCATGACCATCACCATGCGTTTCATGGCTTTTGATGATAAATTCACCTTCATCAGGTATCAAAACTACCATATCTGGATATAGTTTCCGTCCGCGACGATTTTCTATTTCACCATCTACAACAACATCATTTTCCTGTAGATACCATTTCGCTTCACCACCAGTACCTATAGCACCAGAAATTTTCAATAATTGACTCAATGTAATGTATGCTGTTTCAATATTTACGATTTCAGCCATCATTTCACCCCGCATTCATGCCCTAGATTCAGTCTTCACATAAAATAAATCGTCTCTTCTTGCCTTTTTAGGACTCAGCTAGTGATCCTTAGCAGATTCAACGATTTCACTTTTATTAATACAGTTTAATTATACGCTAATTTGCCGTATTAAGCAAATAAACGCCCTGTATTAAAAATTAACATTTTAGATAGGGAAATACCTACAATCTTATTTAAAGGGCTTAAAAGTCAAAAATTGGCACATTTATATATATAGATAGAAAAAAAGGACCAAAACCAATAAATGATTTTGATCCTTTTATCAATCAAGAAATTAACCTCTTGGTGTACGAATAGGTGTAATCAGTTGGACAAAATTGAAATTATCAATTTGATCACTTGGTAATAGGGTAAATGGATGTGAAGATGATTGGAAACCAATTTGAACATTTTGTTGACCAAATGATTTTAATGCTTCACGCAAGTAATCTGGGTTAAAAGAAATTTCTAAAGCTTCACCTTCTGCTTTAACTACATTAATTTCTTCTTCTACATTCCCCACCTCAGCAGATTGACTTGAAAGTATAATATCTTGGTCTGAGATGTTTAATCGTACAACATTATTTTTACCTTCATGGCTTAAAATTAAAGCACGTTCAACAGCATTCACTAATTCACTTGCAGATACCTCAATAATTGTAGCGTGGTCATTTGGTAATAAGCGATCAGTATTTGGATAATTCCCTTCTAGTAAGCGAGAGTATAAGTAAATATTACGCGCTTTGAATAATACTTGATTATCAGTCACCATCATTTCAATATCTTCATTACTATCTACAATACGAATCAACTCTTGTAGTGAGCGACCTGGAATATTGATATCTAATACCGTATCACCAGCTGATTCAGGCATGGTTAATGGCATGATACGTTGACTTAAACGATGTGAGTCAGTAGCTACAGCTTTTAGTTCACCATTACCAATTTCAAAATGAATCCCTGTAAAAATAGGGCGTATTTCTTGGTTAGATACAGAAATAATTGTTTGGTTCACGACTTGTTTGAAAGTATCTGTTGGTAAAATATAAGTTTGTTTTGCATCAATCTCAGGTAAGCGCGGATATTCGCTACCGTTAATCCCATTTAATGTAAATGATGCTCGGTCAGATGTAATTTCTGTTTGGAAATTATCTACTACTTCTAAATTCATCATATCAGAAGGTAATTTTTTAACAATTTCACCTAAGAAACGAGAAGGTAAGACAATATCACCTGTTGATTCAATTTTTAATTTATTATCATCGTCTTTCGCATCAATAAATGCTTCAATTGAAATTGTTGCATCAGAACCAGTTAAATAAAGACCTTCTTCTTTAACTGAGATTTTAACACCTGTTAAAACAGGGATAGTTGTTCTTGAACTAATAGCTCTTTGAACATCGGTCAAATTATGAATAAAAACGGAACGATTAATAGAGAATTTCATCTGGACACTCCTTGTATATATATTAATTATGTATAAAAAATAGTAATAGTAATAGGTCTTGTTAATCCTGTTGATAACTTAAAAGAAGCTTGTTAAAATGTATTTTTCCACATGTGTATAACCTGTGGAAAAAACAGAGAGGTTATGAACAATTATCCACAACCTCTTTTTCTTATCTATATTTTAGCATAAGTCTTTTCATTAATAGACTAAGATGATGTAGATAAGCTATTATTTTTCTAATAAACGACGAATACTGTCAACATCACGTTCTAATTCACTTTTTTCGTCAATATCTTTTTTTATCTTATCGTAAGCATGAAGTACTGTTGTATGGTCTTTCCCACCAAATTCTTGACCAATTTTTGGCAAGGAAGCATCAGTTAATTCTCTACTTAGATACATGGCAATTTGTCGTGGTATAACAATTTGTCGTACTCTTTTCTTACCTTTAAGATCAGAAACTTGTAAGTTAAAGTATTGTGCCACTGTCTCCAAGATATTTGGAATGGTTGGAGAATTACTTTTCACATTACTCTTATAATTTCTCAAGGCTTTAGCAGCTGTATTAGGCGTTAAGTCTTCCTGATTCATGACTGCAAAGGCTTGTACACTAGTTAGAGCACCTTCTAATTCACGAATATTGGAATCAATTTGTCCAGCAATGTATGAAAGTGTATCATCTGGAATTTGTAAGCCATTGACATTCGCCTTATTACGTAAAATAGCAATTCTTGTTTCTAAATCGGGTGGTGTGATGTCCGTTGATAAGCCTTGCTTAAACCGAGAAACTAATCGATCTTCTAACTCAGGAATCTGACTAGCATCACGGTCACTGGTTAGGACGATGTGTTTATTATTGTTATAAAGCACGTTAAAAGTATGGAAGAATTCTTCCTGAGTAGATTGTTTGTTCCCAATAAACTGAATATCATCCACTAATAACATATCAACTGTTCGATATTCTTGGTGGAATGCGTCTGTAGTGTTCTTTCTAATGGCATTGATAAAGTCATTTGTAAAGGTTTCACTAGAGACGTATTTTATTTTAGCGTTAGGATTTGTCCGTAACACCTCATGACCAATTGCTTGCATCAAGTGGGTTTTACCTAACCCTACGCCACCGAAGAAGAATAGGGGATTATAGTCGCGTCCAGGGCCTTCAGCTACTGCTAATGCAGCTGCGTGAGCCATCTTATTCCCTTCACCGACGACGAAGTTATCAAAGGTATATTTTGGATTTAATAAATCTGAACCGTTGTCTTCAATATTGTCATTATAACCATTTACTTGAATTTGATTCGCAGATTGCGGGCGATCATCTTTTAAACTCACTACTAAGTTGACGTCATGGTTTAAGTATTCAAATAAAACTTGTCGAATTTGTATCGAATAATGTTTTTCAATATGGTCCTTGTGCAGCACTGAAATAGCTTTTAAATACAAGGTATCATTCTCAAAGGCAACTGGATCTAGGTCTTTAATCCAAGTATCAAAACTTGTTTTAGGTAATTCTTCTTTGAAGTATTGGGTGACGTAATCCCATAATTGGTTTAATTCACTCATATATTTCCTAGCTCCTTAGTATACAAAATTTTTACATCAGATATATATATACATATATTCAATTAAAACGAATATATACATTTTGGTAAGCTCATTCATAATATCATGAAAAAAAACAGTTTTCCACAGGAAAATGAGGATGTGTATAAAAATAATCCCAATTTTTGATAATTGTTATCCACACACTGTGAATAAACTTGTTGGTAGTTTATTTTTTTAAAGGACTTGTGTATAATTTAGAAAGAGAAAAAGGCATGAGGCTAGGATTTATTTATAGTTATTAACAATTGTGGAAAAGTTTTGCAAAACTGTGGATTTGTTGAAAAGTCTTTTAAAAAGTTTGGGGATTATTTTATACAAACAAACAATAGTCACAGGATTGTGCAAATTTCGTACACACTTTGTGAATAAAAGTTTACCACTTTTTATTTCACATAGTTTGTGAAAAATCAAAAAGGTGTTTGTGAAAAAAGAGGCGTTTTTTATATTTTTTTAGCAGGGATATTTGTTGTAGTGTAAATGCGTCTTGATAGTCGAAACTTTGAAAAAACCAATATTTGTACAAAAAGTATTGTGATATGGGATATATTATGTTAAAATTTTGATTACGAGTGTGAATTTCATACCTGAAATTGAATTTCGACTTTTTATTGTATATAATATTACAGTCGTTTTATATTAATGAAAAAACGAAAGACTTAATCGCAACAGGAGGTGCAATGAATGAAAAGAACATACCAACCTAAAAAACGTCATCGCCAAAAAGTTCACGGTTTCCGTAAACGTATGAGCACTAAAAACGGTCGTCACGTTTTAGCAGCTCGTCGTAGAAAAGGAAGAAAAGTTATTTCTGCATAAGATCACATAATTATGTGGTCTTTTTTTATTAAGGAGGCGAACTTACGTGCGGAAATCTTATAGAGTGAAGTCTGAAAAAGATTTTGGCAAGGTATTTCATAACGGTCACAGCACTGCAAATCGCCAGTTTGTCATTTATCGATTAGAAAAAGACCAACCGCATTTTCGGATTGGTATCTCTGTTGGTAAGAAAATTGGAAACGCTGTTACTCGTAATGCAGTGAAACGAAAAATTCGACAAAGCATTACCGAACTCAAGGCAGGTATTGATCCGTCTAATGATTTTATCGTCATTGCTCGTAAGCCAGCTGCAGATATGACAACAGCAGAAGTGAAAAAAAGTTTAATTCATGTGCTATCTTTGGCGAAAATTTATCATCCAATAAATGAACATACTAAATAAAGCCATTACCACATGAATAATAGAATTCGTGGAGGATTTGTAAAAATTGAATATTCGAAGTAAAAAAATGTGGAAGATTTTAGTAATCACCATAATGGCTGTTATCTTTCTAGCGGCTTGTGGGACAAGTCCAATCGATGAAAATTCGACTGGTTTATGGGACCGCTACATCGTCTATAACTTTTCACGTATTATTGTGTGGTTATCAGACATTTTTGGTAACTATGGTGTAGGGATTATTGCTTTTACCTTGATCATTCGTATCATTTTAATTCCTTTAACCAAGTATCAAATGCAAAGTACTGAAAAGATGCAAATGATGCAACCTGAGCTAAAAGCTTTGCAAGAAAAATATGCATCTAAGGATCCAGAAACACAGCAAAAATTACAGGAAGAAACAGCCAAGTTAAATGAAAAATACGACTATAATATGTGGTCTGGTTGTTTACCAATGTTGATTCAATTGCCAATCTTGATGGCTTTATACCAGTCAATTTCTAGAACTGAAGTATTAAGTCAAGGGCACTTCTTATGGTTAGAATTAGGTAAACCTGATCAACTATTTATTTTACCAATTATTGCTGCTGTATTAACTTGGTATAATACACGTTTAACAACGATAGGTACACCAAACAGTAATTCATCAATGGCTATGATGCAATGGACAATGCCAGTGATGATTTTATTCATGGGTATAACTTTACCATCAGCGATTTCACTTTACTGGGTAGCTTCAACAGGATTTACAATTCTACAAACACTATTAATGAATAATCCATATAAGAAACGCGATGCTCGTGAAGAACAAATTCGTAAAGAGAAAGAACTAGAACGTCGTTTGGAAAAAGCAAAACGTAATCCAAAGGGTAAGAAGAAATAACAGGAGGTTCTTGTATTGAAAACTGAAAGATTTGAAGCGACTTCAGTCGATGCTGCTGTTGCCAAAGGATTGCAACAACTTCGGTTGTCGCGAGAAGATGTTGAAGTTCAAGTAATTCAAGAAGCCAAAAAAGGATTTCTCGGTTTAGGTGCTAAGGATGCCATTGTTGCTATCCACTATTCTGAACCAGAAGTGGTAGAAATGGATGCAGCAACGGATGATGTATTTTCTAGCTCAACCAAAGAAAACACATCTCAAGTAGCAATATCTGAAGCAATTAATGTTGAAAATGACCGACCAGTTGTTGAAGATGAAGCGATAAGATCTGAAACACCAACAGTAGAAGTTGAAAATAAAGCAAAGGTTGAAGAAGAAGTCATAGAGGATATAGATGCTGATGAAATATCTGAACCTGCTACTACTGAAAATTTATCTGTTGAGGAAGAAAACAACGTTGAAACAACTGAGGTTATACCGGAAACATCGTTAAATGAAGCAGCTGAAGAAACGATTCATGAGGATGAAAGTCTAGAATTCGTTGATGATAACTTCAAAGATGTCGAATTCGTTGCAGAATATCTAATTGATGTGTTGGCTTCTTACTTAGTAGATGCCACTATTGAGGTTGAGGACCGTGGACGTACTGTTGTTTACAATATTCAAACTGAGAAAAAAGGATTGGTAATAGGTAAACACGGTAAAATTATTAATTCATTAGAAACCCTTGCACAAGTCATGACGCATCAACATGTTCGTCCGCACGTAAAAGTAATTGTGAATGTGGGCAATTATCGGGAGCGACGACAAGAAACCTTAGCTAGATTAGCACAAAAAACAGCTGATCAAGTATCCAAATCAAAACAACCTGTTTTCCTAGATCCACTACCAGCTGCCGAACGTAAAATTATTCACGCACAACTTGCTAAATATTCATCTATTTCGACACATTCTGAAGGGAAAGAGCCACATAGATATTTAGTTGTGTCGTATAAAGACTAAAAGAACCGGACATCATTATTGTTGAATAGTGATGTTCGGTTCTTTTAAAATTTGTATTAAATAAATTGACCATGGTCTACATCGTAAAGTCCATTGTCTGTTAAACGAAGTTCAGGGATAACTGTTAAAGAAATAAAGGATAAGGTCATGAATGGATCAACTGATTCAGGAACACCTAGCGCTCTAGCGTGTGCCACCATTTTGTTCAACTGTTCTTGAACGAATTTTGCTGATCGTATACTAATAATGCCAGCTAATTCTAGAGGTAAGGTCGCTACAATTTTACCTTTAGAAGCAATGACGTACCCTCCTTGAATGCGGTCAAGTTCTGCTACAGCTAATAAAATATCTTCATCGTTATCTCCTACAACCGTAATATTATGCGCGTCATGTGAAACGCTCGTTGCAATCGCACCATTTTCAATGTTATACCCCTTAATGGCACTAACACCGATACCACCAGCATGTCCGTGACGTTCAATCACACAAGCCTTATTAAAAATTTTATTCGCTTGGAAAAATTGATCTTTGACAGGTAATATTTCTTCAGACTCTCTTGTTAAAATAGAATGCGCTACTAAATTGATTACTTTGACGGGACGATTATCCACTTGTAATGCTATTTTATCTTGATTGATAAATGGTAGTTTTACAGAATGTAGAAGGTCAGTATCTGTAACGGGTGTATTATTTTTTTGATGTAGCGTATCGAAATCAATGATTTCACCATTTTTGATGACCTGTTCAATTGTTACTTGTTCAACATCATCAATAATAAGTAAATCGGCTAGATAGCCCGCTGCAACCGCACCAAGATCATACAATTGATAAGCTCGAGCAGCATTATAAGAAGCCATTTTATAGGCTGTCGCAACAGGTACACCTAATGCAATGGCTTTTTTTACGCAAAGATCAATATGACCTTCTTTTTCAATATCTTCAAGATGTTTATCGTCGGTACAAAACATACAATTATCTAGAGCAATATTATTCGCAATAAAGCCCTTAATGATTGCATCAAGATTTCTAGCTGCACTACCCTCACGAATCAGCAATTTGAATCCAGCTCTTAATTTTTCAATTGCTTCTTCATAATTTTCACATTCGTGTTCTGTATGGATTCCGGCAGCACGATAAGCTTGTAATGCTTTGCCAGTTAAACCAGGTGCATGACCGTCAATGATTCGATCTTTAAAAAGAGCCAGTTTATCTAATACTTTTTCTTCAGCATTTACAACATCATCAAAACGCATCATTTCAGCTAGACCAAAAACCTGATTAGTATTTACATAAGATGTCATATCCTTGGCAAGTATTTCACCTACACCATTATTATCGATATCTGTTGCTGGTACACAAGAAGGCATCATGATATGCGTTGTCATAGGGGTTTCTTGGATACTTTCAAGCATAAAGTCTAATCCTTTTTGTCCAACTACATTGACTAGTTCATGTGGGTCAGCAAAAATAGTCGTCGTACCTTTTGCTAGGGCGTACTTTGAAAATTCGAGAGGTGTAACCATAGCTGATTCGATATGCATGTGGGCATCAATTAGACCGGGAGCAATATATTTACCAGTACAATCAATGGTATGTTTCCCTTCATAAGCACCTAAACCAGCAATACGATTGCCAGTAATTGCTACATCGGTTTGAATGATTTCTTCTGTAAAGACATTAATAACATAGCCATTTTTTAAGATGATATCGGGTAATATTTTACCATTAGCGACGTGAATTAAATCTTCCATACTTTTCCCCTTTTATGTTGCATATTTTTCTAAAATGACTGAACTGTGAATCCAATAAACATTTAACTACTATAAAATGCTTCTTAATAGTTTTTACGAACATTACAGGTGATCATAAAGTAAACGTTATTGGATTTGGAAATTTGAATAGTATTATAACAACAAATCGCCTTAAAAGTATATAGAAAATTATCAAAAAACACGAATTATAAACTAAAAGCAATATAAAAGTGTTCTTATAAAAATGAATCAATTTGTTGAAATAGGTTGGTTTTTAACAATAAATAAAATTTACACATTTTATTACATATAGAAAAAGGGCTGTGATTTCAAAACATCACAGCCCTTTTTACTTTTTAACCTAGGATAAAATTGTATATTTATTTTCTTTCGATAGGATGACCACCAAATCCGGAACGAAGAGCAGAAACTACTTTATTTGAAAAACTATTTGGTAATTGACTATCATTTCGTACGAATAATGATTGTGCAATGATAGGCACTGGGACTTCTAAAGCTAATGCTTCTTCTACAGTATATTTTGCTTCACCACTTGAATCAATTTTCGCTACGATATTATCTAATTGATGATCTTCATTAAAACTTTCTTCTAATAATGCCATTAACCAAGACCGGATAACTGAACCGTTGTTCCAAAGTTTAGAAACTGCAGCAAAATCAAAATCATAATGTGAAGCTTCTAGCACGCTGAATCCTTCACCTATAGCTTGCATCATGCCATATTCGATGCCATTGTGGACCATTTTTAAGTAATGACCAGAACCTGCAGGACCGCTATATAAATAACCATCTTTACAAGCAATATCACTAAAGAAGGGTTCTACTATTTTAAATGCTTTTGGATCGCCACCAATCATTAAGTTTACACCATTTCTTGCGCCATCAATACCGCCAGAAGTACCACAATCTAATAAGTAGATGCCTTTATCTAATAATTCTTCCCCTCTAAGAAGCGTGTCTTTATATTTTGAATTACCACTGTCAATAATGATATCACCAACTTGTAATTTTGAAGCTAAATCTTGAAGAATCTGATTGGTCACTTTTCCTGCCGGTGTAGATAGTAAAACAATCTTTTGTTGGTCTAATGCATCTAATAAGTCTTCTTGACTATCTACCGTGGGAATTTCTTGCTGTTTTGCAGTTTCTCTAGCTTGGGCTGACGCATCGTAGCCAATAATATCCCAATTATGATCGAGTGCATTTAACGCTAAATTAGCACCCATTTTACCAAGGCCAATAATACCGATTTTCATTTCTTCCACTCCTTTTCTTAAGTCATCTAAATATTAGCACGAAAAAATGAGGGCTTCATTTCAACTTTGGCACACTTAATGGCGACAAATATAGCGCTTTCAAACGATTGAATAAAGGAATTGTAAGTTTTATGATGAATGTAACTTAAAAAGGTTGAGGAGGAATGACGATGTCAGAAGCGAGTTCAAATATGACTAATCAAGAAATGTATTCAAATAAAAAAGTATCTATGAAAACACGGATACAAAAATTTGGTTCTTATTTAAGTAGTATGATTATGCCAAATATTGGAGCATTTATAGCTTGGGGAATTATTACGGCCTTGTTTTTGGCCACTGGATGGCTGCCAAATGAAGAATTAGCACAAATGATTGACCCAATGAAGAATTATTTATTACCTTTATTAATTGCCTATAGTGGTGGTAGTTTAGTACACGGCCAACGTGGTGCTGTTGTTGGTGCTATTGGGACTATGGGGGTTATTGTTGGTTCTGAAATTCCAATGTTTCTTGGTGCGATGTTGATGGGACCTTTTGCAGGTTGGTTGTTAAAGAAATTTGATAACAAATTTGCAGATAGTATTCCTCAAGGTTTTGAGATGTTAGTCAATAACTTCTCGTCTGGTATTTTAGGTTTTATTCTAGCAGTATTGGGTTATTATTTTGTAGGACCAATGATTGGTGCGATTACTGATATTGCTTCCATTGGTATTCAAGCTATTATTTCCGATGGCTTCTTACCATTAGCAAACGTGATTACTGAACCTGCTAAGGTTATCTTTTTGAATAATGCTGTCAATCACGGTATATTTACACCATTAGGTGCACAGCAAGCACAAGAAGCAGGTAAGTCAATTCTTTATTTAGTATCGATTAATCCAGGTGTTGGTGGCGGTATGCTATTAGCTTATATGCTTTTTGGCAATGGATCAGCTAAATCTTCAGCGCCAGGTGCCTTTATTATCCAATTCTTTGGTGGAATTCATGAAATGTACTTCCCTTATGTATTGATGAAACCATTGATGGTATTAGCTGTAATTGGTGGCGGAGTGACAGGTACAGCTATCTTTCAATTATTTGATGTAGGACTTGTTGGACCTGCGTCACCAGGATCTATTATTTCTGTGGTTGCGATGACACCACCGGGAGATTTATTAGGTATTTTACTAGGTGTATTTGGCGCATTCTTAGTATCCTTTTCAATTGGGGTTGCCATTTTAAAATTCGACCGTTCAGAGGCTAAGGATTTTGAAGCGTCTAAAAATGCCGTGCAACAAGAGAAACGAGCATCTAAAGGACAAACGACTGTTAGTAGCCAAATTACTGAAAATGTCTCAGATATACCAAAAGCTGAAAATGTCCATAAAATTATCTTCGCTTGTGATGCAGGTATGGGTTCAAGTGCCATGGGCGCATCTTTACTACGTAAAAAAGCAAAAGAAATCAACTTAAATATTCCAATTTCAAACTCTGCTATTAATAACTTAAAAGATGAGTCTGGTACCTTAGTGATTTCACAATATGAATTAACACCTAGAGCACGTCGTCAATCTCCATCTGGTATGCATGTATCAGTGGATAACTTTTTAGATGGTGATCGATATGATGAAATTTTAGGCGCTATGCTGTCAAAACCAATTGAAGAGAAGCAGACAACAAATAGCTTGGAAACTAGCCACTCTATTGAAGCAATTCAATATATATACTTTCCATATGAAAATAAAGTTGGCAAAACCACAATGGCTGCGTCTTTGTTACGCAATAAATTGAAAGAGACTGATAGCAAAGATATTACTGTGAAAGCAATCGCCATCGAAGAGCTAGCTAACTTAGACTTGATGCATACGTTGGTGATTGGAAATCAAAATATGGTACAAAGCTTACAAGACTTATATCCAGATTTAACAAGTTTCGTGGTTGAAGATTTACTAGAAGCGAGAGCTTATGATCAATTAGGCGCTTAATATATAGACAATAACTTTAAGAAAAGGAGTGGATACTGGTTGTATCTATCACAACGAGAAGCCATCATATTAGATCAGTTGTTATATAACCATTCGGGCATTCCCATTTCTTCTTTTCAAAGTTTATTACAAGTGAGTAGACGGACCGTCTATCGTGAAATTACTAATCTAGAGGAGTCCTTGAAGACTTTGAATATTCAGATTGTGAACGAAAGAAATAAGGGCTATAGACTAGTAGGAAACGCGGAAACCCTTGACATGTTGAGAGAAGAGAATACGGCAAGAAATCAATATGTATTTTCAAAAGATGAACGTCAAGATGGTATTGTAACGACCTTGTTGGTGAATGAATCCCCAGTGACAGCTGAAGCTTTAAGTCAGCAATTTGGTGTTAGTTTAAATACGATTTACCAAGATATAGATGCAATTGAAGATAATTTAGGGATAATTAGGCTCAACCGATTGCCTGCTCAAGGTTTTATGATTCAAACAGATGAAATTACTAATCGTAATATTGTGGCGACAAATATATACAATAATCTATCATCAACGAATAGTATAGCTTACTTATCCGACTTAACTGAAATTGGTGCATCACTTGATAAACCTTTTTTTCTCACTTTTATTTCAGACATCAGTCTAAAAACCGTGCTAGAAAGTTTTAACCAAAGTGATATGACAGCGGATAGAAAAATGAACGATAATCAGATAAGACCAGTCCTCATCCAGTTGGCATACGCAATTGACCGAATGAAAGCTGGTTATGCAATAGCTGATATTGTGCATATTCATCAGAATGTGCCAAGTGATGTCATAAACTTGGCTTATCAAATAACTGGCTATATTGCAGAACAACTAAAGATGAACATTCCAATCAATGAGCGGAATTTACTAGTAAATCAACTTGAAGGCATCAATTTTAAAAATAAGGAATCTATTTTTAATGTAAATTTTGATACCCAATTATCCTATAAGGTCCAAAAACTTATCCGTTTGGTTTCTGAAAAAACAGCTAACGATTTTAGGAAAGATAAACGCTTATATAAAGGCTTAATTTCGCATATCCGAGCAGCTTTAAAAAGAATTGAAAATGATCCAATTACTACTTTTAAAGATACTAGTTTAGAACTGGTGGTTGACCAATATAACGATTTATATGCTCAGGTAGAAGCAAGTTTTAAGGAGGTTTTTGCAACTGATATTTCTCACGAAGAAGTCGCTTATATTCTAATGCATTTTGCAGCCGCTTATGAAGCAGGCCCAACATTCAATTACCAACCGCGGTTGTTGGTGATTGTTTCTCATTATGGTGGTACTGGAAAGATTATTAAAGAGCGAATAGATAAACAGTTTCATGATATTTTTCAAGTGGATATTACACAATTATCCGACATTGATCAATTAGATGTTGGGACTTATAGCATGATTTTGTCGACGACAACTTTAAAGCATTTTCCTGTAGAGTATCATTTGATTTCACCAATATTTAGTGAACATGACATTGAGCTGTTAAAAGATTTTATAGCAACCTATAAAATTGGTCATAAAAACCAGCTGACCAATCAATTTAGTAATGATAATTACAAGCTTACTTTTGAAGAAATGCGGGATTCCATCATGATTGCAGATGGTCTATTAAAGCAATTTAAGGTGGTAGACGTTGAAAGTAAGGCTAGTGTAGAAGAAACAATCCAAAGTCTTATTCAGACATTAGAACCAGTAGAAGTATCAAGCAAGGAATTGGTAGCGCAAGCCATTATTAAAAGATATAAGACAACACCTATTGGTATACCAAATACGAATATGTCACTCTTTCATAGTGTGCACGCAAATGTGAAACGACCGTTATTTAAAGTTTACAATTTATCGACACCTTTTAGTGTAGAGGGTATGGATAGGCAAACGATACAACTACAGCGTGTTCTTTTATTACTAGCACCAGCCCCTTTAGATACAAATGTAAAGACTGTATTAGGTTGGATTAGCCAGTCAATTATTGAAAATAATATTAATACCGATTTATACAATAAGGGAAACGAAGAGGCGCTAAGGAACTTATTAAGTAGACTATTTGTTGAAGCAATACAGGAATCAGGGAAGGGTGATGATTAAATGTTATTGAATAAAAATATGATCAAAATAAACCAACATTATCAATCAAAAGAAGAAGCAATTCGTGCAGCAGGTAATCTATTAGTGGAAAATGGACATGTTGATGCTTCTTATGTGGAAGCCATGTTAGAGCGTGAGAATGAAGTAACGACCTACATGGGAAATTTTATTGCCATTCCACATGGTACAGATGTAGCTAAGGAGAGTATCCATTCAACCGGTATTTCTGTGATACAAGTACCGTTTGGTGTAGATTTTTCCGATGATCCTAGTGAAGAAAAATTGGCCATGGTAGTATTTGGTATCGCAGGGGTAAATAACGAACACTTAGATTTACTTTCTAAAATTGCTATCTTCTGTTCAACAGTAGATAATGTGGTGAAATTAGTGAATGCTGAAAATGAAGCAGAAATGATTGCTTTGTTGGATAGTGTTGAAGCGGCTTAAAAATTAAAAAAGATATGAGGCTGAGACAAAAATGTCTCAGCCTCTCTTTACTATATAAGAACGTTTATCATCGGGTTTTGGTCCAGTACGTCAATGCTAAACGGCTTTTGCCACACCTTCTTTTGGATATTATCGGATATATCATAACCATTTTTTAAAGGTTTAAAATACAATAATGTCTAATTTTGTATTTATAATGTATGTTTTATATAAATAAAAAACTTAAAACCCCATTACGATAAAGGTTATAAAATAACCCAAAGTATATCGCGTGAATATCACTTATAAATATAGTAAACTAGAATTAGTCTTAAGGAATTCTTTATTTTTGAAGATTTCCAAAAAATGAAGTTTAAGTAAAAGGAGATGGAAAAAATGGATTTAGCAGGTTTATGGGCTAGTCTAGCTGCTAGCATACCAGCTTTTATTGGTGGTATTTTATTAATTATTGTTGCGTGGATAGTAGCGGTTTTAGTTAAAAAAGCTGTTGCAAAAGGTTTACGAGCAGTAGGTTTAGCAAGTCGCTTCGTAAAATGGCATATTGCAGAAACTGAGGATCAAGCAGAAACAACCTTTGATACTATTGCACAAATTTTATACTACATTGTATGGGTGTTATTCTTACCAGGTATTTTTGATATGTTTGGTTTAACCTCAATTGCGACACCAATTCGTGATATGACGGCAAATGCTTTGGCGTTTATCCCTTCTATCGTAGGTGCAATCATCATTATGGTTGTGGCAGTAGTGGTCGCACGTTTAGTGAAACAATTAGTTTATTCATTAGTAAAAACAGTGAATATTGATAAATATGTAGCTAAATTTACTGGGAATAAAACACAAGATGGACAAGCGGCAGATACGATTGCAAATGTACTTTCTTATGTAGCATATATTGTTGTCTTTATTCCAATTGCGGTTGTAGCGCTTGAAACATTAGGTATTTCTTCAATTGCGACACCAATTATTGGCGTATTAAACAGTGTTGCCGCTGCAATTCCAAATATTTTAGTAGCTGTTATTTTACTAGGTGTTGGATTTGCAATTGCTAAAGTGATTGGTGACTTAGTACAAAACTTGCTTGAAGGTACTGGTTTAAATAACTTATTTAACCGTGAAGCGAGTGCAAGTACAAAAAATATCAATGTGTCAGAAATCATCGGTCAAGTAGTTGCGGTAGTGATTGGTTTATTCTTTACAGTTGAAGCGTTAAATGTATTAAACTTAGCTATCTTAAACACTATTGGTGCAGCAATCATTGCTTACCTACCTAATGTATTAATTGCTTTAATTATCTTAGGTCTTGGTATCTTTGGTGGTCGTTTCGTTGGTGACTTAGTGAATAAAGCCACTCAAAGTAAATGGGTGGGTGAAATCATTAAAGGCGTATTCGTGGTATTCTCAGTATTTATGGCATTAGATCAATTGAACTTTGCGAATAATATTGTGAACATGGCCTTCCTATTCATTATCGGTGGCTTATCAGTTGCCTTTGCCTTATCATTTGGTTTAGGTGGACGCGACTTTGCGAATAAACAATTAGAAAAATTAGATAAAAAAATTGAAGAAGAATCTGGTCAAACTGATCATAAAGATTAATTCTAATCACAATGAAGACTGTACCCCTGGCTGTAAAGTTGGGGGCTTTTTATTTGTTTCTGAGTCATTAAGTCTTCTATAAGCTTTAGCATAAACCTTTATATATTATATGAAAATGTATATAATATAAGTAATAAAATATGAATAGATGATTGTAGGAGGTGTTAAAATTGAAAAAGAAAGTAACCTGGTTTCTACTATTGAGTACGTCATTAGTGTTAGGTTCATGTTCTTGGTTTAATAATGCAGCGGACGTTTATGATGAAAGCGAAGTGTCTTCAACAAATCATGCAAGTTCGTCAGTAGATGCTTCAGCTAGCCAATCTAGCTCGCAGGCAGAAAGTGAAGCAAGTAGTGGCATGAGTGAGTCTAGTGTATCTGAAGAAGTGTCAGCTTTAGGGGTGATTGACTATTTTCCAATGAGAGAAGGTTATCAGGCGGTATTTGCTGGTGATGGAAATGAATTTGCAGGATTTACTAGGACCTATGATTTTATTCGTGATGATTTTCTAACGATGCGGACTGCAACTGGTGGTACCACAACCTTAGAAGTAGTCGCCATTACACCAGATAGGGCTGAAGTGTTGGTGACTAAGCCTGAAACTTACAGTCATGAAGAGCTTACATACGATATGATTACGCAAACTGGTGAGCCTGTTAAGACTTTGATTGAAGGGCCAATCGAAGTCGGTCATACTTGGGATAGTGACGGTCGTCAAAGGGAAATTACGGGGATAGATGTCCCCGTTGAAACGACGACGGGTAGCTATGAAGCACTTGAAGTGACTGAATACGGAGAAGATAGTGAAAGAAGAGAGTATTATGCGCCGGATGTAGGGTTAGTTTATGTGGCAGATGAAAGTACAGATCCGGATGCAACTTATCTTGTGACTCAGATATTAGCTCAGTTGTCCTTTGAAGGCTGGGGGGAAACGATTACCTTCTACTATCCAAATGGTGAAAATAGATTTGAACAAGTAACTGATACTATTCAGATGACTACCAATGATAAGATGGCTTTAAAATTCACACAGCTGTTTCAGGGTGGCAATAGTGCTGACCAACAATTAATGGGTAAAAGTGTTGAAATAAATACTATCGACGTAAATAGCCAAAACCCTGGTCAAGGTAAGACCGTCAACATTGACTTTAATGAACATATTCGTAAATTGGCAGATGATCCACAAGGAAAGGCCAAATTGGATGCCATAATGGCCAGTATTCAACAATATTATAATGCTGATGAAATTCGACCAACTATTGAAGGTGAATATATGGTTATTGATGGACTTGTCACTTTAACAGCTGAAAAACCCTTATACTTAGTGCCCGAAGATGTCTATCCTTATTAAGGCAAAATGAACGCTCATCCTCTATTTGGCTGGGCGTTTTTTCATGTTAGTCCAAAAGATCTATTTCGTCTTTTTCAAAGGGTTATTGGTAGCGTGAAAAAGTCGCAATTTCTGAGTAGAATTAGTTTACTTTTAAATATAGATTGCGTATAATACCGAATGTATAAAAAAAGTAGTTTGACAGTCAAAGTGTCTTTCTAGTCCAACCAGGTAAATGGGAGGGGTAGATTGGGCGCTTTTTTATTTGCACAAATACGAACAATAGTAGATAAATTTAGTTAGAAAGGAATAGATTTAATGATTACTCGTGGTTTTGATACGATCGCAGCGATTTCTTCTGCCCCAGGTGAGGGTGCCATTGGGATTGTACGTCTTTCAGGTGATGATGCCTTAGCAATTGCGGATAAGGTTTATAAATTAGGTAGCAAAAAATTGAGTACGCAAGACAGCCATACGATTCACTACGGCCATATTGTAGATCCAAAAGATGGTCAAGAGATTGATGAAGTGATGGTTTCAGTAATGCGGGAACCTAAAACTTTTACACGAGAAGATATTGTTGAAATTAACACCCATGGAGGAATTGTAGCGACAAATCGCGTGTTAGAGCTTGTTTTGCGTGAAGGCGCTAGCTTAGCGGAGCCAGGTGAATTTACTAAACGGGCCTTTATTAATGGGCGGATTGATTTAACGCAGGCAGAAGCTGTGATGGATTTAATCCGTGCCAAAACAGACCGGTCAATGGATTTAGCTGTAAAGCAATTAGACGGAAAGTTATCTCATTTAATTGAAAATCTGCGTCAAGATATCTTAGATACGTTGGCGCAAGTTGAAGTGAACATTGATTATCCTGAATATGATGATGTGGAAGAAATGACACTTAAATTGTTGGGTGAGAAAACCCAAATCATAAAAGAGCGAATTGATGGTCTATTATCTACTGCTAAACAAGGGAAAATCTTGCGTGATGGGATATCAACTGCTATTGTAGGACGTCCAAATGTAGGAAAATCTTCTTTATTAAATGCCTTATTAAGAGAAGAAAAAGCGATTGTAACAGATATCGAAGGGACAACCCGCGATACGGTTGAAGAATATATTAATATTCGCGGTGTTCCTTTGAAATTGGTGGATACAGCAGGTATTCGTGATACAGAGGATGTTGTGGAACAAATCGGTGTGGAGCGGTCGAAGAAAGCTTTAGCTGAAGCAGAATTAGTCTTACTATTATTAAACCAGTCTGAACCTTTAACAGATGGTGACCGTGAACTTTTAAACTTAACTCAAGGCCACAAGCGTATTATTGTCATGAATAAAATGGACTTACCTAACCAACTTCTAAAGGAATCTTTATTAGAGTGGGTTGACGAGGATGAGGTGATTGCAACATCAATGATGACTCAAGAAGGTATCGATGCTTTAGAAGAAAAAATAGCGGATTACTTCTTTACCGGTCAATCTGGTGAAAAAGATGCTACTTATGTGTCTAATGCACGTCATATTGACCTTTTACAAAAGGCGAGTCAATCACTAGATGAAGTAAAAAATGGGATTGATATGGGTATGCCGGTTGATTTGATTCAAATCGACTTCACCCGTGCTTGGGAAATCTTAGGTGAAATTATTGGTGAAAATGCACCGGATGAACTATTGACGCAACTATTCAGTCAATTCTGTTTAGGTAAATAAAAGAAAGTTAGAAAGGATGAGACGATGCAAACTTATGAAGCAGGAAAATATGATGTCATTGTAGTTGGTGCTGGGCATGCCGGAAGTGAAGCAGCCTTAGCCGCAGCTCGTATGGGTGCAGAAACAATGTTAATTACGATTAACATTGATATGGTAGCCTTTATGCCTTGTAACCCGTCTATTGGAGGACCAGCAAAAGGGGTAGTGGTTAGAGAAATTGATGCCCTTGGTGGTGAAATGGGTCGTAATATCGATAAGACCTATATTCAAATGCGTATGCTAAATACAGGTAAAGGACCAGCTGTCCGTGCCTTACGTGCGCAAGCAGATAAAGAGGCATACGCTAAAGAAATGCGTAAAACGATTGAAAATCAAGAGAGGCTAACCTTGCGTCAAGGATTAGTTGATGACTTAATCATTGAAGATGATACAGTTAAAGGAATTGTTACCAATACTGGTGCAATTTACCGAGCTGATGCAGTCATTTTAACTACTGGTACAGCAGCCCGTGGTGAAATTATTATTGGCGAATTAAAATATTCTTCAGGTCCAAATAACTCACAACCTGCTGAGAAGTTAACTGGTAATTTGGCTGAAAAATACGGTTTTGATATTGCCCGCTTCAAAACGGGTACACCACCACGTGTTGATAAACGTACGATTAATTATGAAGAAACAGAAATTCAACCTGGTGATGACACGCCTAATCATTTTTCATTTATGGCTAAAGATGAAGATTATTTACCATTAGCAGACCAAGTACCTTGTTTCTTAACGTATACAAACGAAGCCACCCATGAAACAATTCGAGAAAACTTACACCGTGCGCCGATGTTTACAGGTATTGTTGAGGGTGTTGGTGCCCGTTACTGCCCGTCAATTGAAGATAAAGTTGTACGTTTTGCAGATAAACCAAAACATCAAATCTTCTTAGAACCTGAAGGGTTAGATAATGAAGAGATTTACGTTCAAGGACTATCTACTTCACTTCCAGAAGATGTTCAAAATGATATGATTCATTCCGTTAAAGGATTAGAAAATGCTCGTATTATGCGTAGTGGCTATGCGATTGAGTATGATGTCGTGAAACCAAATCAATTAAAGGTAAATTTAGAAACTAAACAAATTGCTAATTTATTTACTGCTGGTCAAACGAATGGCACTTCTGGTTATGAAGAGGCTGCTGGTCAAGGATTGTATGCGGGGATCAATGCTGTATTGAAAATCCGTGGTGAAGAACCGTTTGTAATTGGTCGTGATCAAGGCTATATTGGCGTAATGATTGATGATTTAGTCACTAAAGGTACTACTGAACCTTATCGTTTACTCACATCTCGCGCTGAATACCGTTTACTATTACGCCATGACAATGCAGATACACGTTTAACAGAAAAGGGTTATGAATTTGGCTTAGTTTCTGAAGAACAATATAACCTATATAAGTCAAACCAAGCAGAAGTAGCTGAAGAATTAGATCGTCTAATGAATGTTCGTTTGAAACCAACGCAAGCATTACAAGACTTTTTAGCAGAAAAAAATTCAGCTGCCTTAAAAGATGGGATTATGGCGAGTGATTTATTACGTCGTCCAGAGCTAAAAATTGATGATATTTTAAAATTTGCGCCAAGTGATAAAGCATTATCACGTCAAGTAAGAGAGCAAGTTGAAATTCAAATTAAATATGCTGGCTATATTGTAAAAGAACAACGTAAAGTAGAGAAATTACATCGTTTAGAACAAAAAGAAATTCCTGCTGATATCGATTGGGATGCTATTGACAGCTTGGCTACTGAAGCACGTCAACGCTTGAAAGAGATTGGTCCCCGTACCTTAGCTCAAGCTAGCCGTGTATCAGGAGTAAATCCTTCAGATGTATCCATTATCATGGTTTACCTACAAGGTGGTCACGTCGCACGCATTTAAGTCAAATGATATCAAAAGAAGGTGAGACAAAAGTCGTTTAGCATT
>NZ_KV786967.1:0-7411 GCF_001806975.1 Aerococcus sp. HMSC10H05 | reverse complement strand
AGACAAAAGTCGTTTAGCATTGACGTGCTGGATCAAAAGCCGAACAATAACGACATGTTATTGCGCAATTTAGGCAGCATCGGACAATGCTGACTTTTGAAACCCGGTGATAAATATCTTTTATATAGCAAAGAGAGGCTGAGATATTTTTGTCCCAGCCTCTTTTAACGTATGAGGAATCTAGTCGTTAACGCCTATATTAGACTTCAGGCTTATGCTATAATTTAAGAAAATAAAATGATTGATGATAAAATCGTTTAAAGTAAGTGCATAGCTATATGCACTTAATAAATTTGTAAGCTATACGAAAACAAATGCCTAGGCAAATGAAAAAAGGAGTAATCTAATGCTAAAACGTGCTATTTTTCATGTACATGAGATGAAAGAATGGGAGAATCTCTTACCAACTATTCAAAATGCGCTAAATGATGTGGAAGATTTACAAGTGATCGTCTTGGCTAATGGTCGTGCTGTCCGAATTGCTTTGCGTGAAGCGTATTATCAAGACTTAGAAAAACTCGTGAAACAAGGTGTGACGATTGAGTTATGCCAACATGCACTACAAGCTCAAGGAATTGATCCAGAAATGGTGAATAATCACTTATTTACCCCAGTTACATCAGGTATTGCCGAATTAATTAACCGTCAACATGATGGTTATGCCTATATTCGTGCTTAATGAATGAGCTTACTTTATCGGACCATCTAGAATTCAATATAGAAAGTAGACAATCATGAATCCAGAATTATTTAAAAGTAGTTTAGCGGATGCAGGTATCCACTTAAATGACCAACAAATGACACAATTTAATCGTTATTTCGAATTATTGGTTGAATGGAATGAAAAAATGAATTTGACAGCCATTACAGAACTAGAAGAAGTGTATTTGAAACATTTCTATGATTCACTGACTGTCGCTATGCACGTTGAATTGGCTGATCAAACGTACCGTTTAGTAGACGTCGGTTCAGGCGCTGGGTTCCCCAGTATTCCACTAAAAATTGCCTTACCAAACTTAGAAGTCACGATTGTTGACTCATTGAATAAACGCATCAATTTTATCAATGAAGTGATCAATGCGTTAGGTTTAGAAGGCGTTCATGCTTATCATGATAGAGCCGAAACTTTTGGTCAAAACCCACAATTCCGTGGCCAATTTGATTTTGCAACTGCTAGAGCGGTGGCTAGATTAAACTTATTAGCGGAATTTTGTTTACCCCTAGTGAAGAAAAATGGCCAATTCTTAGCTATGAAAGCACAACAATCAGATGATGAAATTGAAGAAGCAAAACATGCTATTGCTATCCTAGGAGGTAAATTTGCTGAAGATATTCAATTTGATTTACCAGCTGAAGCTGGAGAGCGTCATATTTTACGGATTGAAAAACCAAAAGAAACACCGAAAAAATATCCACGTAAACCAGGGAAACCAGCGAAAAGTCCGCTATAAGTACAGGGATGAAAAGTATTTTACTTGATAATAGAATTCCTTGAACAATCTAGACGCTTTTTTGGTACAATGGTAAAGAATAAATGACATGACAAGCATAATATTGCGAAAAATAGTCTAAAAACTATTTTGAATGAATGCGAAGGAACGGAAACGCATTCCGTTCCTTTTTTATTAAAATCAATGGATATAACGCAGGGGGTTAGAAAATGGGTAAAGTAATCGCAGTCGCCAATCAAAAAGGTGGTGTCGGGAAGACAACAACAACTGTCAACTTAGCATCCGCACTTGCCTATCAAGGAAAGAAAATTTTATTAATTGATAGTGATGCGCAAGGAAATGCTACTAGTGGACTAGGCATTGCTAAGGGTTCTGTTGAAAACAGTATCTATGACGTGTTGATTAACGAAGTTGCGATTAAAGATGCTGTAGTATCATCTTCACGTGAAAACTTATCTGTTGTACCGGCAACGATTTCCTTGGCTGGGGCTGAGGTTGAACTTACCAGTATCTCTCACCGTGAGCAAAAGATGAAAGCAGCGATTCAACCGATTCGAAATGACTATGACTACATTTTTATCGATTGTCCACCATCACTAGGACATTTAACGATTAATGCCTTTACCAGTGCAGATTCAGTATTGATTCCTGTACAAAGTGAATACTATGCCTTAGAAGGGTTAAGTCAGTTGCTAAATACTATCCAACTAGTGCAAAAACACTTTAATGCAGGACTAAAAATTGAAGGTGTTTTAATGACAATGTATGATGCAAGAACAAACTTATCGAATGAAGTCGTAGAAGAAGTTCGGAAGTACTTTGGTCAAGCAGTATATACGACCTTAATTCCAAGAAATGTGCGTTTGTCTGAAGCACCATCATATGGACAATCTATTATTGACTACGATATTCGTTCTCGCGGCGCTGAAGTGTATCTAGAATTGGCAAAGGAAGTGCTAGAAAATAATGGGCAAACAAACAAATAAACATAATAGGGGACTTGGCCGTGGAATTGATGCATTCTTCGGCAACGATGCCCTTTTTACCCAAGATGAGACAGATCAACAACAAGTAAAAGATTCACAAGAAGCCACTAAAGAAGAAATGAGTGAGGCGGCTGTTGAAACTACCGCTACTGATAGAATGGTACAAGAAATCAACGTAGACGATATTCGACCAAACCCTTATCAACCGCGTCACCAATTTGATGAAGAAGCGTTAAATGATTTAGCAAAATCTATTCAAGAGCAAGGAATCTTCCAACCAATTACCTTACGACAGTCAGCGGTAAAAGGTTATGAAATAATCGCTGGTGAACGTCGTTTTCGTGCGAGTAAAATTGCTGGTTTAACAAAGATTCCAGCTATTGTACGTGCGTTTTCTGATGAGCAAATGATTGAAGCATCTATTATTGAAAACTTACAACGGGAAGATTTAACAGCCTTAGAAGAGGCAATGGCTTACCAACAACTGATTGATGTCTTAGCGATTACACAAGATGAAGCTGCTAAGCGCTTAGGGAAATCAAGAACCTATATCACTAACCACTTACGTCTTCTAGGTTTAAGTGATGATATTAAAGCATTAGTACAGTCAGGCGCTTTATCAGCCGGACAAGCTCGGACAATTTTAGGTTTAAAATCAAAAAAAGACCAATCAAGTCTAGCTAAGAAAGTTGTTGCAGAAGGGATTACTGTCCGTCAGCTAGAGAAAATGGTTCAAGCTTTAAACGAACCAGCTGACAAGGATATTAAAAAAGACCATACGAAGAAAGAAGTTGTCCCGCCTTATATCCGTGAAAGTGAAGATCGGTTAATGGATAAATTTGGTACTAACGTCCAAATTAATAGTCGCGGTAAACGCGGTAAAATTGAAATTGAATACCTTTCTGAAGATGATTTAACCCGTATTCTAGATATTTTAGATATTAAATTTGAAGATTAGAGGTGTGTGTCTTGGGAGAAAAAGAATATGGCATGCATGATATCGTGCAAATGAAAAAACAGCACCCATGTGGTGAAAATGCTTGGAAAATTATTCGTTTAGGTGCGGATATCCGCATTAAATGTCAAGGATGTGGCCAATCCGTCATGATGCCACGTCGTGAATTTGAAAAGAAAATGAAAAAAGTGATCGAATCAGCAAACCCTAACTAAGGTGACCACATCTTAGTTATTTGTCTGTATGAATTAAAAATACCCTGAATAAAGAAAGTAGCGTGAAGAAATGGCCTTAACTGCCGGAATTGTTGGATTACCAAACGTTGGAAAATCAACCTTATTTAATGCAATTACAAAATCTCAAGTGGAAGCTGCAAACTATCCCTTTGCAACAATCGACCCTAATGTTGGGGTTGTTGAAGTACCAGATAGTCGTTTACAAACACTAACTGAATATTATGTACCTAAAAAAACAGTCCCAACAACCTTTGAATTTACAGATATTGCTGGAATTGTTAAAGGTGCGAGTAAAGGTGAAGGGTTAGGCAATAAATTCCTAGCGAACATTCGTGAAGTGGATGCAATTATCCACGTAGTTCGTTGTTTTGAAGATGGAAACATTACGCATGTTTCTGGGAAAGTAGATCCAACTGATGATATTGAAACCATCAACTTAGAGCTTATTTTATCTGATTTAGAAACAGTAAATAAACGCTATGAAAAAGCGGTTAAAATGGCTAAATCTAAAGATCACGACGCAGTTGTTGAAGCAAATGCGCTAGCTAAAGTAAAAGAAGTATTAGAAGCTGGAAAATCAGCTCGCACAATTACTTTCACTGAAGAAGAGCAACCATTTATTGACCGCATGTTCTTACTTACAACAAAACCAATTTTATACGTAGCAAATGTAAATGAAGATGATGCAGCAACTGGTAATAACTATGTTGAAATTGTACGTGGTATTGCGAGTGAAGAAAATGCGGAAGTGGTCATCGTGTCTGCACAAATCGAAGAAGAATTAGCCTCACTAGATGATGAAGACCGTGAAATGTTCATGGAAGACTTAGGTATGGAAGAATCAGGTCTAGACCGTCTTATTCAACGTGCTTATACCTTATTAGGTCTTGAAACTTACTTTACTGCGGGTGTTCAAGAAGTACGCGCATGGACTTTCAAAAAAGGGATGAAAGCACCACAAGCAGCAGGTGTTATTCACTCAGATTTTGAAAAAGGTTTTATTCGCGCAGAAACTTTATCTTACGAAGATTTACTCACATATGGTAGTGAAAAAGCGGCAAAAGAAGCTGGCCGCTACCGGTCTGAAGGTAAGGATTATGTCGTACAAGATGGCGATATCCTACTATTTAGATTTAACGTTTAATATCATTTAGATAAAAGGAGATTTGACCAATCATGGCATTAAGAAATGAGAAAAAATCAAGAGCCGATATTCAAACTGAACGCGAAGCGGAAGTAAAAGCAGCTCGCCAACGTATCAAGGATGAACGTGAAGGTCTTTATACAAGTTTAACCAAGCGTAACAAAGAGTTTATGATTAAATTCATGAATGAAATCAAGGCTTTAGGTTACGATGGTGATCTTGATTTAAAAGAAAATCAAATGCTACACACCCTTCTAACAGAGCAAGACAAAGGCGTAACAGCTAAACAATTATACGGTACACCAACAACTTACGCCCAAGAACTACATGAAAACCCTAATGAGGCGAATGGATCATCACAAGTAGGTGATAGCCCATTTTGGCACTATTGGGTTGAAGGAGGTTTATTGATTGGTGGTGTATTTGCTGGTATTTCAGGGTTAACCCTATTAATTGGTTCTGAAAATACAAGCTCAGGCCCAGCTGGTTTATTTACACTAATCTTGAACTTTATTATTGGAGGATTAGCGATGGCTGTGTTGACGACCAACCAACCTGATATGTCTAAACCGAAGAAAGAACGTGGCACTATGCGCTACATCTTGATTTCAGTAGCTGTTTTATTAGCTTGGATCCTACTCATTTCTTTAACAGAATTCCTGCCAACAGGTATAAATCCTAAATTACCACTGTTCGCTTATCTGGCAATAGCTATCCTTGGTTTAGCTGGCAGATGGTGGTTTAAACGCGAATTTAACGTCCAAAATACCTTATTCTAAACCAATCAGTCTGTCAGTAAAGCTGACAGGCTTTTTTTTAGGCAAATAAACCTATTGGTCGAGTTGATATTTTTGGCATCATGTAAAATCTTCGTTAAGATAAGGGTATTAAATATACAAAGGACGTGTAATAAAATGGATGCAACAAATATTGATTTTTCAACTGTTTCAGATGAACTAGGCTTTCGTTACGGCCAAGCAGACGCACCGGTAAAATTATATGCTTACTTAAACGTAGAGTGTCCTTTTTCCCGGAAATTTGAACAACAAAATACAGCTATTATTCAAGAATTTGTTGAAGCAGGTAAGGTGCAGTATATTGTTAAGCCAGTTGATCGTCCAACCGGTCACTTGCGTAAAGGGAATGTCATGCATAGTTATCTGACTTACGATGATCCAGAAAATGCCTTTAAGCAGTTAACAGAGATGTTTAAAACCCGACAAGAATGGACAGAATTGGATGAAGCGGGCGTGGCTGAATATGCTGAAAATCAATTGGGTTACCGTAAACAAGACCATGATGATATCCAAGAAGCGATTAAAGCAGAAGCTGCAGAAGTAGGGGCAAAAACCGTGCCAACAGCCTATGTATTTGGTCAGGTATTTGATGAACATGAAGACAATAATACTATTCGTGACTGGTTTAATGCAGCATATCAAACGGCAACTCAGACAGCAGTATTTGATTTTGCTGCCGATAAATTAGATTTAGATAATGTTACAGATAAACGTGCTATTAAATACGGTCAAGACGATGCACCAATTAAAGTGACAGAGTACTTGAATTTCCGTTGTCAAGGATCTAAGAATTTTGAAGATAAGATGTCTGAAAAATTAGAAGCGCTAGCAGATGAAGGGAAAATTCAACGGATCATCAAACATGTAGATATCGATAAAGCCGGATTGTCAAAAGGAGAAGTCATCAACCGTTTTGTAGATTACAGTGACCAAGAAAAAGCCTATAAACAATTTAAGGAAGTATTCGCTCGCCACGGAGAATGGAAAACCACTGATTTTAGAGGTATCGTAGATTATGCTATTGAAACCTTATCGTATCAATACCAAGGCAACCGACTACAAAATGATATTGTAAAAGCAGAATTTGAAGCAATTGGCGGTACAGCAACCCCAACAATTGTCGTAAACAGTGAAAAAGCGTTTGTCGGTCCAACAGCAAGTGAGGACTTGGCAGCTTATTTAGATGAGAAAATCGCTCAGTAAATAGATGATCAAAGGAGATAGTATATGGCATTTCAAACAGATAAAATTACCTATCAAGATGCTATCAAATTGGGTAAGGATACAGCAAGGGTAAAAATTGTTGAATATTATAACTTAGCATGTCCTGATGCCTTAAATTATCAAGAACAATTTGCTTTTTTCTTGGATCCTTTGGTACAAACGGGACAGGTACAACGTATATTAAAGCACTATAACAAGACTAGACCTCGCTTACAAAAAGGGAATATTGTTCATGATTATATTAACTATGTAGAGCAAGAAAATGCTTATTCGATGGTGGACCAATATATGCGGTCACAAAATGACTGGGCCCAATTAGATTTGGATAAAATTGAAGCTTACCTAGTTCAGCAAGGACTAGTAAAACAAGACAATAATGAACTTGCAGCACGCGTATTTGAAGAAGCTCAAGCAGTAGGAGTGGGTGCTGTTCCAACAATTTTTGTTGGTGATCAAGCTTTTGTTGAAACAGTAGATCCAACGTTATTTAAGCGCGCGATTATGGAGCGAATTTAACCTAAGGTCTATTGGATAAAAAGCATATGAATAAATAATTTTGGAGGCTGGGGCAAAAATACCTCAGCCTCTTTTTGGTGCGCCCGGCATGGGCGCTAACTT
>NZ_KV786966.1:0-46672 GCF_001806975.1 Aerococcus sp. HMSC10H05 | reverse complement strand
ATCTACCACATCAACTTAATGAGTATGTTTCTATTGAAGATTATTTAAGTAAAATCGATATATTCAAAGAAGCGATTAAAGAATACTTAAAATAGGCTAAATTAAAAGCTAGAGCATCTCTTGTTCTAGCTTTTATTTTCATATAACCTTGTTTCAGTGCCCAAATCCATTTTATCTTAACATAAGGTATTTGAACAAATAATAATCCTTCACTAAGCATTTTAAAAAGCTTTATCATACAGTATCTTTCTTTTTAAAGAATAAACGGTATAATAAGATAAAATAGTGAACAAAGGGTGAGTGTATGATTTTATCAGGCAAAAAAATTGCTGAAGAGCAGGGGAATGGTATTAAGATCAGCCCATTTAATGAAAGTCAGGTTAATCCAAATTCCTATAATTTGAGACTATCTAACGAACTGGCTTATTATGAAGAGGGTGTATTGGATATGAAAAAAAAGCCAACCCTTAAGTCTATTCAAATTCCTGAAGAAGGCTACCTATTGGAGCCAGGGAAGCTATATTTAGGACGTACGGTCGAATATACGGAAACAGACAAATATGTACCGATGCTTGAAGGTCGATCATCTATTGGACGTTTAGGTTTATATATCCATGTAACTGCGGGATTCGGTGATATTGGCTTTTCAGGTTATTGGACTTTAGAAATGCATTGTTTACAACCAATTCGCATCTATCCGAATGTTGAAATCTGCCAGATTTACTACCATACAATTAACGGTGAATACGATCTATATTCATCTGGGAAGTATGCCAATAACCAAGGAATTCAAGGGTCACGTTTGTATCAAGATTTCATTTACTAGAATCTGTTTTAAAATATGAATATTTTGTGAAGAAAAGCCAGTAATATGGCTTTTTTTGTGAAAGTGAGTTCACTTTGACCAAATTTGACTTTGAATAAGTTATAATATATTTGTAGTTAAAAAGTTTAGTTAGTGATGAATGTAATCTAGCTAATAATTAATATATTTAGAACAATAATAAGTAGGAGTGCATATATGAGCAGAAACAAAAAACAGAAAAAGAATCGGAAGAAAGGATTGAATTTTGGAAATTCACCTAGTGGTAGCAATTTCAATTTCATGAATGGCTTTTGGTGGATTGTTTTAATCATCCTTGGTTTAAATCTTCTTTTCCCGGCTATTACCGCTATGCGGGTAGAAGAGGTGCCATACTCTTCATTTGTTAGCCAAGTAGATGCGGGTCAAGTTCAAAGTGTAGAAATCAATCAATACGATTTAACCTGGACAGCTGAAACTGATGGTGGCAGTCAAGTATACACGACTGGTAAAGTAGACGATCCAGAATTAGTCAGCCGATTAGAAGCTAATAATGTTACATACCAAACGGAAATTTACCAACCAACTTCTCCTATTTTCTCTTTCTTACTTACATTTATTTTACCTTTTGCAATTATCTACTGGTTAATGCGTAAAGTAATACAGAAAATGACTGGAGCTAGTGATTCCAAGATTGACCTTTCAGGTGGAGGCGGTTTTGGAGGTATGAATTTTGGTAAATCGAATGCAAAGATTTATGTTAAATCTGATAACTCACGAAATTTTAAAGATGTAGCTGGCCAAGATGAGGCTAAAGAATCCTTAGTTGAGGTTGTTGACTATCTAAAAGAACCAAAAAAATACCAAGCAATTGGTGCCCAAGCGCCACGTGGAGTTCTATTAGTAGGTCCTCCCGGTACAGGTAAAACTTTGATGGCTCAGGCTGTAGCAGGTGAGGCTGGTGTGCCATTCTTCTCTATCGCAGGATCTGAATTCGTTGAAATGTTTGTAGGTCGAGGGGCCGCAAAAGTGCGTGATCTCTTTAAACAAGCTAATGAGAAAGCGCCATGTATCGTCTTTATTGATGAAATTGATACGATTGGTAAATCTCGTGATAATTCATATTCAACTAACGACGAACGTGAACAAACTTTAAACCAATTACTAACTGAAATGGATGGGTTTGAAGGTGATCAGGGTGTGATCATCCTGGCAGCCACCAACCGTCCTGAGTCGCTGGATAAAGCGCTCTTAAGACCTGGCCGTTTTGACCGTCAAGTTTCTATGGAATTGCCTGATTTAAAAGGACGAGAAGAAATTCTTCGTGTTCATGCTAAAGAATATAAGATGGGTTCAAATATCGATTATCGTTACATTGCCCGCGCAACTGCTGGCGCATCCGGTGCAGACTTGGCCAATATTATCAATGAAGCTGGTTTACGTGCTGTTAGAAATAATCATAATGAAATTAGTCAAATCGACTTAGACGAATCTGTTGATGTTGTATTAGCAGGGCAAATTAAGAAGAATGATATCCTTTCTCCAGAAGAACGTCGTGTAGTATCTTATCACGAAATTGGGCATGCGCTTGTTGCAGCTCAACAATCAGGTTCAGCACCAGTAGAGAAGATTACGATTATTCCTCGTACATCTGGGGCTCTTGGATATACAATGCAAGTAGAACAAGGCGAGAAATCACTTTATACTAAGCAAGAACTATATAATCAATTAATGACTCTTGCTGGTGGACGTGCAGCCGAAGAAGTGGTCTTTGGAGAAGTGACTACTGGGGCCTCTAATGATATTGAAAAAATGACTAATATTGCACGATCTATGGTAACGCAATATGGTATGTCCGATACTTTTGGTATGATGCAATTAGAAAGTCGTACAAATCGATACTTATCTGATAATACACAGAGTCAAGTATCAGGAGGTACTGCTGAAAAAGCGGACCAAGAGGTGATTGAACTCATTAAACGTGCTCATCAAGAAGCTGGCGAAATCTTGATGAATAACCGAGAAAAATTAGATGAATTAGCTGAATACCTTATTCAGGAAGAAACAATTACCGGGCAACAATTTATGCAAATTTTAAATAAATAGAATCAAAAACGTTCGTGAATTTTCACGAACGTTTTTGATTGCAATTTTTTATAAATACTGCATTAGTAATAGGGCTAGAATGATACCAATAATTGAGGTAAAAATCCTTTGTTTATGATAGTCCCTTGTTTGATTATTTGGTGCTTCAATGGGTTCAATAACACCGTCAATCTCGATAAATCCGCCAGCTTGAGCATGCTTATCCTTTTCTCTCCATTGCCATAAGTGATAGGTACTGCGTATGAGCAGTAGGATTGAGAAAATGAGTAATAGGGTAGGGAATATTTGAATAAATAATTGCGTAAAGAATATGAAAAGCATGATTAATAACATTATAACTGCGAATAAAGCAAAACAGCCTAGGCCTGAAGAACCATTATATACATAGACCCGTCGTTTATTATTCATGAATGGTCACCTCCAATGGACACTTTTTATTTTATTATAGCGAATGATCACATTTATTGAAAATGATTCTATTGATTGTTTAGTCATTTAGATAAGAATCGTTAAAGCATACTGATTACACCTGGTATATGGTAGAATAGTACAGAATGAACGGAGAGGACAGGGTTATAAATGAAAGATTACAAAGCATTAAATTGGTCGAAAACATATGGTATGAAACAATTATTAAATGATGTTTCTTTCTTAATTCGAGAGGGGCAACACGTTGGTTTAGTAGGTGCCAATGGATCGGGCAAGACAACTTTATTAAATATCATTGCAGGAAAATCTAGTTTAGATAAAGGTGAGATTGAGCATCCAAAAGATTTTACTGTAGGGATTGTGACCCAAGATCCAGAGCTAGACGAAAACCAGACAATTTTTGAGGCGGTATACCATTCAGAAAGCCCAATTGTCCAATTAGTAGGTCAATACGAAGAGATTACCTTAGATTTACAATTGAACCCAGAGAATAGCCAGCTTCAAAAGAAATTTCAAGCAATTGAACAAGAAATGAACGCACAAAACGCTTGGACTTTAGATACAACTATCCAAACGATTCTATCTAAGTTGGGGATTCATGATTTAACACAAAAAGTGAAAGTATTATCTGGGGGACAACGTAAACGTGTTGGATTGGCAAAAGTTTTAATTGAAGAACCAGATTTACTACTAATGGATGAACCTACTAACCATTTAGATTTCGAAATGGTTGAATGGCTAGAAAACTATATTGCTAATTATAAGAAATCTGTTTTGGTTGTAACACACGATAGATATTTCCTAGATCAAATTACCACTCATATTTTTGCTTTAGACCGCGGAGACTTGAAGCAATATGAAGGGAATTATCAGACTTACTTGGAAAAATTACAGTCTGAACATGAAATTGAAGTGGCTACTATGGCCAAACAAAAGAAATTATATAAGAGTGAATTAGCATGGATGCGTAAAGGGGCCAAAGCAAGAACGACTAAACAACAAGCACGTATTCATCGTTTTGAGAACTTAAAAGAAAAAGTCAGTCAAAGAACAGATGATAGTGAATTAACAGTAGATTTAGATACACAGCGCTTGGGGAATAAAGTATTGGAATTTGATCATTTGACGGTGGGATATCCAAATAAGCCATTAATTGAGAACATCAATTTATTATTACAGAATAAAGAACGAATTGGTATTATTGGGGATAATGGTGCAGGAAAAACAACTTTCTTGAATACGATTGCCGGTATTCAACCACCATTATCAGGTGAAGTAAAAACTGGCGAAACAGTTCGTATTGCCTATTTCCAACAAATACCTACGGATTTACCTGAAGATAAAAGAGTGATCAATTATGTACAAGAAATCGCTTCTGAATACGTATATGATGATGGAACACAAGCCTCTGCTGCTCAAATGTTAGAACAATTTTTATTCCCACGCGAATCGCATGGTATGTTAATTGGGACTTTATCAGGTGGTGAAAGGAAACGACTTTATCTGTTAAGAATTTTAATGACGAGACCGAACGTATTACTACTAGATGAGCCAACCAACGACCTAGACATTGATACTTTATCTGTATTAGAAAACTATCTAGAAACTTTCCAAGGAACAGTTATTACAGTTTCCCATGACCGCTATTTCTTAGATAAGGTGGTTGAAAAGCTAATTATTGTCGATAGTGTAGACAATACAGTACAATTATTCTATGGTAACTACCATGATTATAAAGATGCAATGAAGGCAGCACAAGCTAACCAAGTAATAAACAGTAGTTCATCTATTCAATCAAATAGTCAATCAGCTGAATCGAAATCAGAAGCTACAGCTAAGCCTAAGCGAATGTCTTATCAAGAAAAGAAAGATTGGGCAGTAATAGAAAGTGAAATAGAGCAATTAGAAGATGAAATTGAAGCAATAGACATAGCTATGAATGAAAACGGTAATGACTACAGCAAATTGAGCGAATTGCAATTAGATAAAGAGAGCAAAGAGAATGATTTGCTTGAAAAAATGACTTACTGGGAGTATCTATCAGGTTTAGAAAGTTAATTAAATGAAAATCGACAAATAGGAGGAAGAAATTTTGGCAAAGCAATACTTAGATTTTCTACAACATATTTTAGATAACGGTCAAGATAAAAGTGACCGTACTGGCGTGGGTACTAGATCAGTATTTGGTTATCAAATGCGATTTGATTTAAGTGAAGGTTTTCCTCTATTAACGACCAAAAAAGTACCTTTTGGCTTAATTAAGAGCGAGTTGCTGTGGTTTTTAAAAGGAGATACGAATATCCGTTATTTATTGGAAAATAACAACCACATTTGGGATGAATGGGCTTTTAAACGTTGGGTTGAATCAGATGCTTATCAAGGTCCAGATATGACAGATTTTGGTTTACGAGCAGAATCAGATCCTGAATTTCGACAAGTTTATCAAGCAGTAAAAAACGAATTTTGTGATCGTATTTTATCAGATGATGATTTTGCTAAAGCGTTCGGTGAATTAGGAAATGTATACGGTAAACAATGGCGCAACTGGGAGACACGTGAAGGCGGCTCAATTGATCAAATTGCGAATATTATTGATCAATTGAAAAATAACCCCAATTCTCGACGGATTATGTTATCTGCTTGGAATCCTGAAGACGTGCCTAATATGGCATTGCCACCTTGCCATACAATGAGTCAGTTTTATGTTCAAGATGGGAAATTGTCTTGTCAACTTTACCAGCGATCTGGGGATGCATTCCTGGGCGTACCATTTAATATCGCTTCGTATGCTTTATTAACGCATTTACTAGCTCGAGAAACTGGCTTAGAGGTTGGTGACTATGTACATACATTTGGTGATGCGCATATTTACAATAATCATTTTGATCAAGTGCATGAACAATTAAGTCGAGAACCACGCATGCTGCCAACATTAGAAATTAACGGGGAAGGGAAATCAATTTTCGAATTAGAAAAAGATGATATTGAGGTAAAAGGCTATAATCCTCATAATGCAATTAAAGCGCCAGTAGCGGTATAATAATAGATAACAACTAAAAGTTATTTCTGGTACGAATAGATAAGGAGGAATGACGATGTTAATTGCCATCTGGGCACAAGATATCAATCATGTAATTGGAAAAAATGGTAAGTTACCTTGGCACCTACCAAATGATTTGAAATTTTTTAAAGAGCAAACAGTTGGGAAAACTGTTGTAATGGGCCGTAAAACATACGCAGGAATGGATTATAAGCCATTACCAAATCGTCATAACATGATAATTACCCGTCAAAAGACACCATTCGATTCTAATTATAATCAGTCAGATGTTGAGTTAACAGATTCCATTGAAAAAATTTTGTTGTTAGCTGAAAAAGAAGATGTGATTATTATGGGTGGCCAATCAATTTACAAATTATTCTGGCCATATATCTCTGAATTGCGTGTTACAACGATCAACCATGAATTTGAGGGCGATGTACATTTTAATCCAAATCTAGATGACTTTGAAGCTTATGAAGTGATTGAAGGTGTGGTAAATGAAAAAAATGCGTACCCTCACAAATTTGTTTTTTATCGTAAACGAATAGGAGAGTAGGTTATTTGGTGAATCAATCCAAAACGTCAAACAATAAACGATTAAATCCTTGGAAATGGGCCTTTTGGCTTTTACTTTTAGCAATTACTAGTGTAATCATAGGCTTTTTTTTGTTTATTCAAACGAGTACTCGAGAAGAAACAGCTACACCATCTTCAAATACAACGACTAATGTAGCTGATGATGTAATCACGGCTGAAGCGGATCTTTCAACCATGTCATTTAATCAACTAGTAACCGCTGTAATTGGTGGGGATAATGTACCTTACCAACTCACTGTAGGCGATCAGGTTTCTTTTTCTGGGACGTTAGATGCATTAGGCACTGAAGTTGTCTATACTATGGAAGGGCAACCATCAGTGATGGAAGACGGTAATATCGCAATCGATGTAACAAATATTGTTTTAGCTGGTTTACAGTTGCCGACTTCAACGGCATTAGCTCTTTTTCAATTAACGTTACCGACTGACTTACCATTACAAGTTTTAGCCAGAGAATCACAGATCATTATACGCTTAGATCAAGTATCTAATGAGATGGATTTTACTATTCGTGCCAGTGATATTGACTTGGCAAACGGTCGAATCAATATCTTCTTAGATGTACCTTTATCATATATAACGTCTCAAATCGAGGCAGAAGCAAATAGCGATCAATAGTTTTCAACAACCATTTAGAAAGAGTGATGATTACGCAGTCCTTTTATCATTATGTTCAAATATTTAGAAATGCCGATTTATTAGATAGAGACCAGCAGGCACAGTTTGCTGAGCTGGTCTTTTTAGATGGCGACTTCCCAAAATCAGCTAGTGATTTTGAAACGATTAGCAATTATATTGAATTAAATCAACGCTATTCTGATTACGTATCGACATTTGATGAAGTTTGGCAGTCCTATGCAGACAAGTATTTTATGTAGGATGAAATATTGGATAAATATTTAAAACCAACATGTTTATCAGAAAGTAGTGAACTATATGTCAGAAAATGAAGATTTAACTGAAAAAGAAAGCAATAAAAATGAAATGAATGAAACAGAATCAGATCAACAAATGACAGATCAGAACAAAGATACTCACTCTCAACAACAATTAAAAAAGGATAAGTCTATAAAACGACGTGGTGTGTCCTGGTTTGTTTATATGCTTAGTATTTTTCTTGTGGGCGTCGGTACTTATTTAACAACTTCGTATGTATTGACTGGTTATATACCTGGTCAAAGCTATATTACGGGGTCTACTGCTGCAAATTTAACTACTAGTGAGATTCAGAAGATTCAATCTGCATTTTCAACTATCGTAGGTGATTATGTAGAAGATGTTGACCGTGATGCTGTAGTTGATGGCGCCATATCAGGGATGACTGATGTTTTACAAGACCCTTACTCACAATATTTAACCGATCAATCAGCCCAACAATTAGATGAAACGATTGAAGGGGCCTTTGAAGGTATCGGGGCTGAAATTATGGAAAAAGATGGCTATATTCAAATCGTTAGCCCTATTAAAGGATCACCTGCGGAAGAAGCTGGTTTGATGGCTAATGACATCATTACTGCTGTAGACGGGGAATCTATTCAAGGTTATACAGCAACTGAAGCTGTTGCCTTAATCCGTGGTGAGTCAGGCTCTGACGTAGTCTTGACTATCCAACGCGGGGAAGATACTTTTGACGTCACAGTAACTAGAGATACTGTCCCAATTCAAACGGTTTATTATGAAATGGTAGAAGGACACGAACATACTGGATATATTCAAATTACTAGCTTTTCAACACCAACTTATGATGAATTGGTAGCGGCAATTGAGGACTTACGTGATCAGGGTGCAGAGCAATTTGTTTTAGATGTGCGCGGTAATCCGGGCGGGTTATTGACTTCAGCTTTACAGATTGCGAATATGTTCCTAGATGACGGGGATATCATCATGCAAGTGCAAGAAAAAGATGCTGATCCTTATGTATACAAGGCCTCGGATGCTGATTATGGTGATTTTCAAGTGGATGAAGATGTTGTTGTATTAGCGAACGAAGGTTCAGCTTCTGCTTCAGAAATACTGGCTGCAGCTTTACAAGAATCAGCAGGGATACCTGTTATTGGTAGCCAAACTTTCGGAAAAGGAACTGTGCAAAATGTCTTTTCTCTGGAGTCAGATTCAGAATTAAAAATCACAATTGCTAAATGGCTAACGCCTAAGGGGAATTGGATCAATGAAACAGGTATTACACCCGATATCGAAGCTAGCTTACCTGACTATGCGTCATTAACACTAATTGATACCAGTCAAACCTATCAAGAAGGCGATTCATCGGAAGCTATCAAAAATATTGAAGCTATTTTAGTTGCCTTGGGCTATCAAGAGCATGAAGCAGATGGTGTTTTTTCTGAAGATACAAGCAATGCTGTTGTTGCCTTCCAAGCTGATCAAGGCTTATCAGAAACTGGTGTGATTGATAAAGAAACCGCAAGCGCAATGATTTCAGCAATCCAAGCATTAATTCAAAGTAATGATACCCAATTAGGCAAAGCAGTAGAAGTTCTGGAAAAATAGGTCTAGAAGCGCTAAAATAATAAGGTACTACAAAATGGTAGTATATGTGGTAAAAGAACAGGCAAATAGGCCTAGAGTAAAGGATTGACCTTATGAAAAAGTTTTTTGATGAAGTATTTTCGATTGTAATTTCTGTCGTTATTGCACTGGTTATTTTCTGGGTAGTCAGAACATATTTATTTTATCCATTTAGAGTTGATGGTGATTCTATGGCAAATACAATGATCGATGGGGACCGGTTTGTTCTTAGTTTAACCGATGAGATTGACCAATCTGATATCGTTGTCTTTCCGGCACCAGATGGCTCTGGAGATGAATATGTTAAACGGATTATTGGGGTTCCTGGTGACACAGTAACCTATAAAGATGATGTGTTATACATTAATGATGAAGCAATTGATGAACCTTATTTAGACGCTATTAAAGAAGATTATTTTGAACGATACCCTGAAGATACAACTTTCACTAATGACTTCACCCTTGAAGAAATAACTGGCGAAACAACTGTTCCAGAGGGTAAATACTTCGTTTTAGGTGACAACCGAGAAGTATCTCATGACTCACGTTACTTTGGTTTCATTGATGCTGATAGCGTAGAGGGAACCACGCATTTTAGATATTGGCCATTAGCTGACTTTGGTAGTGTTCAATAAGAGATAAAATAATAAAAAGTTGGCGTTATTTGCCAACTTTTTTACATGAAAGGAGCTTAACTATGGCACATATTCAATGGTATCCTGGCCATATGGCTAAGGCAAAAAAAGAGGTTCAGAGTCAACTAAGTGCAGTTGATATTGTATTGGAAATTAGGGATGCACGTATACCGACTGCTAGTATGAACCCAATGCTAGACGAAATTATTAAAAGTAAACGGCATATGATTGTTTTAAACAAAAAAGATTTGGCAGACCCATTGCAAACGAAAGATTGGGTTAAAGCTTTAAGTGGCGAAAATAAAATGGCTATTGCGATTGATGCAAAAAAAATGAGTGATATGAAATTATTCCGTCAATCTTTAAAAGAGTTCACCCAAGATATTCAACAAAAATGGCGTAATAAAGGTATTTTACATAAGTCTATCCGCGTAATGGTGGTTGGGATTCCAAATGTTGGTAAATCAACCTTTATCAACCAGTTTACGAAGCAAAAAAAGGCTCAAGTAGGGAATAAACCTGGAGTAACCAAGGGACAACAATGGATAAAAATAGATAAAGATTTTGAGCTATTAGATACACCTGGTATTCTATGGCCAAAATTTGAGGATCAAGAAGTCGCAAACAAACTAGCACTCACTGGTGGGATCAAGGATACCCACTTTTACAAAGATGATGTGGCACTATTTGCCTTAGAATTCTTCTTACACTATTATCCGGATGCCATCAGTAGCCATTATCCAATTAAATATGAAGATGTGCACCCACCGTATCCTGAACTTTTGATGGATCTAACTAAAAGTATGGGCATGTTAGAAGATTATGATAGAGCAGCTGACAAAATTATTCGCGACTTTAGAGAAGGTAAATTAGGGCGCATGACTTTAGATCGAATTGAAGAAGGCAACATCCTAAAAAACGAAGAGGTTAGGGATTAAATGAAGAATGATGAAAAGATGCTATTTGAACTAGCTGATTTAGCCAATTTAAAAATTAGTGAAATTCAAGCTTATTTAACCTCTAGTGATGTTGACCCTAACTATGTTAAAGCACTAAGAAATGATAGTCGTAAAGGCGTGCAAAATGCCTTATTAAGGTATGATAAAGCCCTTCAAAAACAGGAAGCAATTCTCGATCAAATTGAAAAACTTAAAGTTAGAGAAAATGAACTCCGTCAACAAGGCTACCAATTCATCGCTGGGGTGGATGAAGTAGGAAGGGGACCTTTAGCTGGTCCTGTTGTCGCAAGTGCTGTTATTTTGCCTGCTGACATGCCGGCAGTTTATTTCAATGACTCTAAACAATTGTCGCACGCAAAACGTCAATCCTTAGTAGCGGATATTGAAAAATATGCTATAGCAAAAACAATTGGCATTCAATCAGCTGAGGAAATTGATCAAACTAATATTTTAATGGCAACAAAGCAAGCGATGTTATCTGCACTAGATCAGTTATCACCATCTCCAGACTATGTTTTAATTGATGCGGTATACTTAAATGATTACCATCAGGCGCCACAAGAAGCGATTGTAAAAGGCGATGCAACAGTATACACTATTGCTGCCGCATCCATTTATGCTAAAGAATACCGTGATAAGCTGATGGCAAAATATGCAGATCTCTATCCGGGTTATGGGTTTGAAGCCAATGCTGGATACGGCACAAAACAACATCTTGAGGGTTTAGAGAAATATGGACCAAGCCCCATTCACCGAAAAACATTTGCCCCTGTTAAAAATTACCTATAATTTACTTGGATTAATTTCACCACCTCTACGTATATACATATAAAGGGGTGGTTTTTTGTTATTTGAAATTGAAAATCCTTATATTGATCTGATGCTTAAGAATGAAGAAGATACTTTAGCAATGATTGAATCAATGTTAGTCTATGCCTTTGAATCTGGTATATTTTCTTATAAAGAATTGGCTACTATTATCCATGCACAAGTAACAACAATTGAGCAGTTAGAAAGACATATTTATGAGTATGTAGATCAAAAAAAGATACAAGCTTGGCAACGGTTTAAGCAAAAGTATTCACTTGCTTTTTTTAGGGACTTATATCGTCGCTATAATATTCATCCGGTCACCATACTTAACCCACACTCATATCCAAAACCATTACTTCAAACTTATCAACCGAATTTGGTTTTATTTTGTCAAGGAAACTTGCCCATTTTTCAAAAATCTAGCATTTCAGTTGTTGGATCAAGAAATATGTCTACTTATGGAAAAATAGCAATTGAACAACTAATACCAGAATTAAGCGAAACAAGAGTAATTGTATCTGGGCTAGCTAAAGGTGTAGATGTCTATAGCCACCAAGTCGCTATGAAAAATGGAGAAACAATCGCAGTAATCGGTACTGGATTACTAACCGTTTATCCTAGTGAACACCATAACATCCAACAGTACATAGGACGGCATCATTTATTAGTTTCTCCTTTACCCAATCATGCTAAAATTCAACGTTGGCATTTTCCTTATCGTAATTTAGTGATTGCAGGTCTAAGTCAGGCTACTATTGTTGTTGAAGCAGCGGAAAAATCAGGCTCTCTCATCACTGCAAATTATGCTTTACAAGAAAATCGCCAAGTTTTTGCTGTTCCAGGTGCTATCAATCATTCCTTATCGTCAGGGTGTAACCAATTAATTTATGACGGTGCAACCCCAGCATTACAGGCTTCAGAAATTCTTCATGACTTATCTAATAGTATATAAAAAATAAAATTTCTGAATCAAATTCATTTTCTTCTATTATAAAACTAATATTTATCGCTTGCTTATTTTATCTTTAGGTTATATATTCATTTGTAGCAATTTATTTTCATATTTGACAAATGCTATTAGAGTAGCATAATATGTAAATCGATTTAGAAATGGATATCAGAAAGGAGCTTGTCGTTGGCATATAAATATTTAGTAATCGTAGAATCTCCGACGAAAGCCAAAACTATAGATAAGTACTTAGGCAGAAATTATAAAGTAGTAGCCAGCAAAGGGCACTTACGTGATTTACCTAAATCGCGTATGGGTATTGATGTTGAAAATAACTATGAGCCTGACTATATAAACATCCGTGGTAAAGGCGACTTAATTAAAGAATTACGTAAAGATGCAAAGAAAGCAGAAAAAGTTTTCCTTGCAAGTGACCCGGACCGCGAAGGGGAAGCAATTGCCTTCCATTTAGCCCACATCTTAGGTTTAAATGCTAAAGATCCAATTCGTGTGACCTACAATGAGGTAACCAAAGAAGCTGTTAAAGAAGCGATTGCAAATCCGCGTCCAATTAATATGGATTTAGTTGACGCACAGCAAGCGCGTAGAATCTTAGATCGATTAGTAGGGTATAATTTGTCACCTATGCTATGGAAGAAAGTGAAGAAAGGTTTATCCGCTGGTCGGGTACAATCTGTCGCTTTACATATGATTATTAACCGAGAGAATGAAATTCGTGCTTTTAAGCCTGAAGAATATTGGACAATTGAAGGTTCTTTTATTAAAAATCGGAAAACCTTTAAAGCCAATGCATCTAAATTTAAAGGTAAAAAGCTAGATTTAAAAAATGAAGATGATGTTAAAGCATTTATGGCCGAAATCAAGAGCCAAGACTTTACAGTGGAGAATGTGACGGAAAAAGAACGTAAACGTAATCCACAAAAGCCTTTTACCACATCATCCATGCAACAAGAAGCTGCAAAGAAATTGAACTTCCGTACTCGTAAAACGATGATGGTTGCTCAGCAACTGTATGAAGGGATTAAGTTGGGTAGCGGTGCCCCAGTAGGATTGATTACGTATATGCGAACAGACTCTACTCGTATCTCTGATTCTGCTAAAGCCAGTGCCAAATCTTATATTACGGATACTTTTGGAAAAGAATATTTAGGATATCAATCAACAAACAAGCAAACTCAAGGTGCTCAAGATGCCCATGAGGCCATTCGTCCGTCAGCAGCAGACCGTACACCTGATTCAATTAAAGATTACTTGTCTCGTGATCAATTCCGCTTATATTCACTCATTTGGTCACGGTTCATGGCTAGCCAAATGGCACCAGCAGTCTATGACACAGTATCTGCAGATCTAGTACAAAATCAAGCGACTTTTAGAGCGAATGGGTCAAAAATTAAGTTTGAAGGTTATCAAAAAGTCTATACAGAAGCGAACAATAAAGATAATATCTTACCTGAATTAGTAAACGGTGAGACTGTGAAATCTAAAGATTTAGAACCAAATCAACATTTCACACAACCACCTGCTCGCTATACAGAGGCTTCTTTAATTAAAAAACTTGAAGAAGACGGTGTTGGCCGTCCATCTACCTATTCACCAACAATTGAAACATTAATCAAACGCTATTATGTTAAATTAGAAGCTAAACGCTTTGAACCAACTGAGCTTGGTGAAATTGTCGATAAAATGATCGCTGAATTCTTCCCTAAAATCGTAGATACATCTTTTACCGCCGACTTAGAAAAAGAATTAGATGACATCGAAACAGATCAAAAAGAATGGGTTGAAGTGATTGACGCCTTCTTTAAACCATTTCACAAAGATCTTGAAAAAGCTGAAGCTGAGATGGAAAAAATTGAAATTAAAGATGAGCCAGCTGGTTTTAAATGCCCAGTTGATGGTGGTGAAATGGTGATTAAAATGGGGCGTTATGGGAAATTCTATGCTTGTGCAAACTTCCCAGAATGTCGTCATACAGAAGCCATCGTAAAAGAAATAGGCGTAACTTGTCCTAAATGTCATGAAGGTCAAGTTGTTGAACGTAAATCGAAGAAAAACCGTATCTTCTATGGCTGTTCTCGTTACCCAGACTGTGATTTTACAGACTGGAATAAACCTGTAGCCCGTAATTGTCCAAAATGTGATCATTACTTGGTTGAGAAGAAAATTCGTGGTGGTAAACAAATTGTTTGTCCAAACGGCGATTATGAAGAAAACGTTCAAAAAGGTGAAGCAGCAGAAGACTAATTTACCTGAATACTTGAAAAAATTAAGCAAAATTTGAAAACATCCTTTTTATTATGGTACATTAAAACCATTAATAGAGAGGGTGTTTTTTAATGCCGGCAACAAATGTTAAGGATTTATTTAGGGACTATTTGACGCATGAAAGACAATATTCCGTCGATACGATAAAAGCATATTTAGCTGATTTAGAAAACTTTGAGACTTTTATAAAAGAGGCTGGAATCCCTGAGTATGATCAAGTTACCTACCGTGATATTCGGATTTATTTAGGCAACTTACAACGTGCAAATTTATCCAGAAAATCTATTTCTCGTCATTTATCAAGTTTGCGATCAGCATATAATTTGCTACTCGATCGCGGTTACATCAGTGAAAATCCTTTTAATTACGTAAAAACTGCTAAACATGGTCTTAAATTACCTGATTTTTTCTATGAATCAGAAATTCAAACGCTGTTCAACTCTGTACAAGGTTCTGATCCCATTTCACTTAGAAATAAAGCATTACTAGAATTTCTATATGGGACTGGTGCTCGTGTGAGTGAAGTAAGAGATCTTACCATAGGACAAATAGACCTAAACGCAGATATCGTGTTGTTACACGGTAAAGGGCAGAAAGATAGATATGTCCCCATCGGTTCTTTTTGTCACGATGCCCTAGTCGAATATTTAGAAAATGGTAGAAAACAGCTGATGACTAAAGGCAATTTGAACGAAGAAGAACATGCGTTCGTATTTGTTAATTACAGAGGGGAACAATTAACCAGTCAAGGAATTGCTTATATTTTAGATCAAATTGTTAAAAAATCTGCCACTACTTTGTCTATTCATCCTCACAAACTACGCCATTCTTTTGCTACACACTTACTCAATAACGGGGCGGATATTCGAACAGTGCAAGAGCTACTAGGTCATGCAAGCCTATCAACTACACAGATTTATACGCACTTATCAAAAGAGAAACTAAGAGATAGTTACTTACAATTTCATCCGCACGCTAAGTTGACAAAAGAGCGTCTCCAGGATTAGACTGATTAATCTGGAAACGCTCTTTAGCATTAAAAAATGAAGTTAAATTAAGCAAAAGTAGTTTTAAATAACTTTAGTTATGCTTATTTTTTCTTATGTTTGTTTAAACCAAAAGGTACTTTAGATTCTGTTCCTTGACGAATACGTTTAATATTATCTTTATGACGTATAACAACAAGTGCTAGGACTAAAGCAGTCACTAAGGTTAAGACCCAATCTTGATAAAGCAAACTTAAAATGGTTGCGAATGCAATTGCAAAAATACTGGAGAAACTTACCATACTTGTGACAAATAAAGATACGAAGAATGATGCGATAGAAATCAATGCAAATAATGGATGGTATGCTAATACAACACCAAAGGAAGTTGCGACAGCTTTTCCTCCCTTAAATTTTAAGAATAGCGGAAAAGAGTGACCAATAATAGCCATGCCACCAAATAATAGCGGATGTAAACCGGGTTGTAGCCAATTAGCTAATAATACAGGGATTGCACCTTTTATCATATCGCAGATAAAGACTAATATTCCCCCAGTGGTACCAAAAGCACGGAAGGCGTTTGTTGTTCCAATATTTCCGGAGCCAAATTGGCGAATATCTTTTTTATAAAGGAGTTTGCCGACAACTAATCCAAAGGGAATTGATCCTAATAGATAAGCGACAACAAGTAATAGAATCGTTAACATATTTTAATTCCTTTCAATTTATCTGTAGGGTTCTTATATTATATCATTAATTCGAACGAATAAAGATACCATTTGGCAAATCCGCAGTTTTAATATATGATGAAAAAGATTGAAAGTGGGGTAAATAATTTGGCCAAACCAACAAAGCAAAATAATAAATCAACTTATGATGAAAGTTCGATCCAGGTATTAGAGGGCTTGGAAGCTGTTAGAAAACGTCCTGGTATGTATATCGGATCAACTGATGCACGCGGTTTACACCATTTAGTGTATGAGATTGTCGATAACTCGATTGATGAAGCCCTGAGTGGTTATGCTGACCACATCACAGTGACACTTGCCAAGGATGGATCGGCAATAATTGCCGATAATGGTCGGGGAATGCCGATTGGTAAGCATACCAGTGGTAAACCAACAGTAGAAGTTATCTTAACTGTTTTACATGCTGGTGGTAAATTTGGTGGTTCAGGTTATAAAACATCAGGGGGCCTTCATGGTGTAGGATCTTCTGTAGTAAATGCCTTATCAAGCAAATTTATTGCTACCGTCCATCGTGATGGAAAGGAATACTATCAAGAATTTACAAATGGCGGTAAACCTAGCAAACCTAAAACAAAAGCTTTTAAGACAAAAAATACGGGGACTAAAATTCAATTTTATCCGGATGCAGAAATCTTCGGTAATATTAAATTTGACCCAAATACAATTCGAGAACATTTACGTGAATCTGCTTTCTTATTGAAGAACTTACGTATCGACTTCATTGATGAAGAGAATGAAACTGAAGAAACTTTCCATTACGAGGAAGGTATAAAGGCTTTCGTAGACTACTTGAACGAAGATAAAGATGTTTTACATGATGTGGTCTTTTTCCAAGGGGTAGAGAACGGGATTGAAATAGAATTAGCCTTTCAATATAACGATGGTTACTCTGAAACTGTTCTGTCATTCGTAAATAACGTCAGAACTGCTGATGGTGGTAGTCATGAATCCGGTATGCGGACTGGTTTAACAAAGTCATTTAACGAGTATGCCCGTAAAGTAGACTTACTGAAAGCAAAAGAAAAAAATCTTGAGGGGTCTGATGTGAGAGAAGGTTATACAGCCGTCTTATCGTTACGAGTACCTGAAGAAATTTTACAATTTGAAGGACAAACGAAGTCTAAGTTAGGTACACCACAAGCTCGTTCAGCTTCTGATAAGATGATATCTGAAAATTTAGCTGTTTATTTAATCGAAAATGGAGAAACTGCTCAAATGCTTGTCCGTAAAGCTTTAAAAGCACGTGAGGCAAGAGACGCTGCGCGTAAAGCAAGAGAAGCTTCACGTGGTGCCAAAGGTAAACGTAAGGAAGTTTTACTTTCTGGTAAACTTACACCCGCTCAAGGTCGTAATGCGAAAAAGAATGAACTTTTCTTAGTTGAGGGGGATTCTGCCGGTGGTTCTGCTAAACAAGGCCGTGACCGTAAATTCCAAGCAATCTTACCCCTACGCGGTAAAGTATTAAATACGGAAAAAGCAAGTATTCAAGATATTTTAAAAAATGAAGAATTAAATACGATTATTTATACTATTGGTGCAGGCGTAGGTGCTGAGTTTGAAGTTGAAGATGCTAACTACGATAAAGTCATCATCATGACCGATGCAGATACCGATGGGGCACATATCCAGGTGCTATTGCTTACCTTCTTTTTCCGTTATATGAAACCTCTAGTTGAAGCTGGAAAAGTTTATTTGGCTATGCCACCTTTATACAAAGTCTCTAAGGGCAAAGGGAAAAATGAGGTGATTGAATATGCATGGACTGATGAAGAATTAAAAGCTGTGACAGATAAGGTTGGGAAAGGTTATATCCTACAACGGTATAAAGGTTTAGGTGAGATGAATGCCGAACAGTTGTGGGAAACGACAATGGATCCAGAAACACGTACTTTAGTGCGTGTATCGATTGATGACTTATCTTTAGCTGAAAAACGCGTATCTGTTTTAATGGGGAATAAGGTAGAACCGCGTCGTAAGTGGATTGAGGAAAATGTAGCATTTACAATGGACGAGGAAGATACTTTATTAGAGAATGCCTCAGATACAGAGCATAGCGACAAAGAGGAAGTTGTTGAAATTTTAGAAAATCAAGCGCATATACATACAAATGGGCATCCAGATAATATAGCTGGGGAACAAATTAATTTATTTGATGAAGATGGTGATTATTAATGGTTGAAATTCAAAAATTAACATTAGAAGAGGTTATGGGAGACCGATTTGGACGATATTCAAAATATATCATTCAAGACCGGGCATTACCTGACATTCGAGATGGATTAAAACCCGTACAACGTCGCATCTTATTCGCAATGTTTCAAGAAGGAAATACATCTTCTTCAAACTTCCGTAAATCCGCAAAAACGGTTGGTAACGTAATTGGTAACTATCACCCACATGGGGATTTATCTGTATATGAAGCTATGGTCCGGATGTCTCAAGACTGGAAGAACCGAGAAGTGCTAGTTGAAATGCATGGAAATAATGGATCAATGGACGGAGATTCTGCAGCTGCCATGCGTTATACGGAAGCCCGTCTATCTAAAATCGCTGATGAACTATTACGTGATTTAGATAAAGATACCATTGAAATGATCCTTAACTTTGATGATACAGCTGAGGAACCTACCGTACTGCCCGCAGGTTTCCCAAATTTACTCGTAAATGGAGCAACTGGGATCTCAGCTGGTTATGCAACTGAAATTCCACCACATAATCTTGGTGAAATTATCGATGCCACAACTTATTTAATCGATCATCCAAATGCAAGTGTCGACAAGCTTATGGACCTTGTTCCTGGGCCTGATTTTCCAACTGGTGCAATCATTCAAGGAAAAGATGAATTAAAGAAAGCTTATACTACAGGTCGAGGTAAAGTAGTTGTTCGTTCAAAACACCATATCGAAACCGAACGTAGCGGTAAAGAGAAAATTGTGATTACAGAAATTCCTTATGAGGTAAATAAAGCCAATCTAGTTCGACGAATGGATGAATTACGATTAAATCGCTCTATTGACGGTATCCAAGAAGTCCGTGATGAAACTGACCGTAACGGACTACAAATTGTTATAGAATTAAAAAAAGATGCTAGTGCAGAAGCTATTCTTAACTATTTCTATAAAAATTCAGATTTACAAATTAACTATAACTTCAATATGGTCGCAATAAACGATCAGCGTCCAGAACTAGTCGGCATTAAAGAAGCACTAACTGCATATATTGGTCATCGTTATGAAATTATTCGGCGTCGTACAACATTTGATTTGAATAAGGCACAACGACGCTTACATATTGTTGATGGCTTAATGAAAGCTATGTCGATTCTAGATCAAGTGATTAAGACAATTCGTAATTCTAAAAATAAAGCAGATTCAAAACAAAATTTAGTTGAGGCTTTTAATTTTTCAGAAACACAAGCAGAAGCAATTGTCAATTTACAATTGTATCGTTTAACCAATACAGATGTGACCGCCTTGGAAAATGAGCGTCTACAATTAAATGAAGATATCGCATCTTACCAAGCAATCCTATCTGACGATAAGGTTCTATATGGCCGAATGAAATCAGAATTAAAAACAATCAAAAAAGCTTATGCATCAAAACGTCGAACTGAAATTCAAGATGAAATTCAGGAAGTAGTCGTTAAGAAACAATTGCTAATTCCTGAAGAGGATGTGGTGGTTGTCGTTACACGTGGTGGTTATATTAAGCGGTCTAGTATACGATCATTTAAAGCTTCCGGTGTTGAAGAAGTTGGTTTAAGAGATGGAGATCATGTTCAATTCCTAGAGAAAATGACCACCTTAGACCAATTAGTCTTTATTACCAATAAAGGTAACTACATTTTCCAACCAGTATACGAATTACAAGATATTCGTTGGAAAGACTTAGGTGAGCACGTTTCGCAAAGAATTACATTTGCAAGCAATGAATCTATTATTGGTGTATTTAAATATGACGAAAATAGCAAAGATAACTTATTGCTCGCTTCATCAGCTGGTATGATTAAACAAACAGCTTTAGCTGAATTTAAAGAGTTCCGTGGCCATAAAAATAAATCTTCCTTGGCGATGAACTTGTCTGGTGATACCGACCAAGTCGTTGGGGTGTATCGAATTAGTAACGAAACTAACCAAGATCAAGCTCAAGTGATTTTAATTACCCACTTTGGTTTCACCTTGAGATATAGTATCGATGAAATTTCAATTATCGGTGCGCGAGCTAAAGGTGTTAAGTCAATCAATCTAAAACAAGATGATTATGTGGTTGGTCTATCTTATGCAGCCATTCCAGATGATAATTTACAGTTGATGATGGTGACACAAAGAGGACATATGAAACGATTGAAATGGGCAGAGATTAATCTACTTGGTCGTGCAAAACGTGGCTTAGTAGCGCTTAAAGAACTCAAATCAAACCCACATCGTTTCGTTAATGCTTTTGAAGTGAAGGATACCAAGCAATCGTTTGAAATTGTCACGAATCAGTCTTATCGAGAACTTTTTAGAACGGGCGATGTCCCAATTGCTAATCGATATTCTAATGGATCAATGCTGGTAGACGAGAAAGAAAACGGTCAGATAAATGCGGTTACACCACTTATCGACTTCACATCTTTTGATCCTGAAAAATAAATTTTTAATTAAGAAAACAACGCCTGCCAAATTTATATTGTTTTGGCGGGCGTTTTGTTATAGGCTAAATTTATAAAAAACGATAATTACTTAACTTAGTATTGATAACTAGATATTAATAGCATTCTTCGCTATAATGAAAGAGATAAACATTTGTTCAATTTTCTTATGACATAGAAAGTGGAGAAATGATAAAGGAGAGTTTTATGGAAGAAGTAGTCATTGTTGCAGCTAAACGTTCTGCAATTGGAAAATTTGGTGGCCAATTCAAGGATATTTCAGCTGTCGATTTAGGTGTAGAAGTATTAAAAGCAACATTAGCATCAATTCAATTAGATCCAACAAAAGTGGAACAAGTATTTTTAGGAAATGTTTTAAGTGCTGGTCTGGGGCAAAATGTTGCGCGTCAAGTAGCTTTAAAATCTGGTTTATCTAACGAATCAACCGCAGTTACGATTAATCAAGTCTGTGGGTCAGGATTGCGAACAGTTATGATGGGCGCACAAGCCATCATGTTAGGTGATGCTGAAATCGTAGTAGCAGGGGGTACTGAAAACATGACCCGAGCACCATACATTATTGATTCTGCACGTTGGGGTCAACGTATGGGCAATGGAGAAATCATTGATACCATGCAACGTGATGGATTAACAGATGCCTTTTCTAACGATGCTATGGGAATTACAGCTGAAAATATTGCTGAACGTTATGGCATTTCTAGAGAAGCTCAAGATGAATTTGCAGCAGCTAGTCAAATCAAAGCTATAGCAGCAAAAGAAGCTAACCGTTTTGCTGAGGAAATCGTTCCAGTAACTATCCAACAAAAAAATTGTAGTCAAGTTATAACAGAGGATGAGGGTCCGCGCACAGGTATTACACCGAAACGATTAGGCAAGTTGCAACCAGTATTTAAAGAGGATGGTACAGTTACAGCAGGAAATTCTTCTGGTATAAACGATGGTGCAGCAATGCTTGTATTAATGTCTAAAAGCAAAGCTGATGAATTAGGTTTAAAACCAATGGTATCTATTGCATCATATGCAACTGGAGGAGTGGATCCTTCAATTATGGGAACCGGTCCAATTCCAACAACTTTAAAAGCCCTGGACAAAGCAAATATTACAGTAGATGATTTAGACCTAATTGAGGCGAATGAAGCATTTGCTTCGCAAGCACTTTGCGTTACTACCAGCTTAGAATTGCCTGCAGATAAGGTTAATGTAAACGGTGGTGCGATTGCCTTAGGTCACCCAATCGGTGCATCTGGCGCTCGCATTTTAGTTTCGCTGATTCATGAAATGCAAAAACGTCAATCTGTATATGGCTTAGCTACATTATGTGTTGGCGGCGGTCAAGGTGTGTCGTTAATCGTCAAACAACCCATTTAAAAATATTCTTTAAGCACATGATTTGGACTTAAATTTATACATGTTAAACTATAAGTAACCATTATTAATTTGGAGGGAGCAATTTTATGACTATTCCAAGCTACACTGCCCACGACGGGACACAAGTACCGCAGATTGGTTTTGGTACCTATAAGCTGAAAGGTTTTAATGGTGTTGATGCTATTCAATCAGCTCTAGAAGTGGGGTATCGCTACTTAGATTCAGCTTATAATTATGAAAATGAAGCAACTGTAGGGGAAGCTATCCGTCGTTCAAGTATTGCAAGAGAAGATATTCAAGTAGCTTCAAAATTACCTGGTCGTTATCATAAATTTGATGATGCCTTAGTGACAATCCAAGAGTCATTATTACGCGCTAACTTAGACTATTATGACTTTTACTTGATTCATTGGCCTAATCCAAAAGAAGACCATTACGTGGAAGCCTGGCAAGCACTCATTGAAGCTCAAAAACGTGGATATGTAAAACATCTTGGTGTAAGTAATTTCTTACCAGACCATATCGAACGTATCGAACGTGAAACAGGTGTACTACCAGTAGTCAACCAAGTAGAAATGCATCCTTATTTCCAACAAAAAGAACAAAGAGCCTATCATGAAGAAAAGGGTATTATTACCCAATCTTGGTCACCATTTGTTCGTGCCAATGAAAAAATTGATAAGTCTATTCTTGAAAATGAAGAAATTAAAGCAGTGGGCGATAAATATGGTAAAACAGCTGGCCAAACAATCCTACGTTGGCAGACGCAAATGGGGGCCATGCCAATCCCTAAATCTAGTAAGAAAACGCGTCAAATTGAAAACTTAGACTTCTTTGACTTCAAGTTAGATGAAGAAGATTTAGCAGTATTTGATCGCTTAGACAAAGTGAATGGTCGTGCAGCGAATCAAGATCCGGCTGTATATCAAGAATTTTAATAAAGTCTATTTTAATTTGATATTTTATTTATAAGAGGAGTTTTTCGTTTTTTTCGAAAAATTCCTTTTTTCAATTTAATCTATGTTAAACTATCAGTATCATTTCATTCAAAAAGGAGCAATAAACGTGAATAAAATTTTAGTTTTCGGTCATCAAAACCCAGATACAGATGCTATTACCTCTGCTATCTCATATACATATTTATTAAACCAACAAGGAATTGAAGCAGAAGCTGTTGCCTTAGGGAAAGTTAACGAAGAAACGGCATACGCTTTAAAAGAGTTTGGTCAAGATGCACCACGAGTGATTGAATCCATTGGTTCACAAACAGACACGGTTGCTTTAGTCGACCATAATGAATCGCAACAATCTGTTAGTGATTTAGCTGAAGTTCAAGTGCACTCTGTTGTAGATCATCATAAAATTGGCGACTTCACTAGTGCCTCTCCATTAACTTTTATTGCAAAACCATATGGCTGTTCTCAAACAATTATTTTTGAATTGTTCCAAGAAGCAGGTATTGAGATTCCAAAAGAGATTGCAGGTTTAATGCTATCTGCAATTATCTCTGATACTTTATTATTCAAATCACCAACTACTACAGAAATGGATAAAAAAGTTGGTTTAGCCTTAGCCGAAATCGCTGGTGTAGATGTTGAAAAATATGGTTTAGCTTTATTAAAATCAGGTACAAACGTAGATGCCAAATCTGCTAGCGAGATTGCAGACGGTGATGCAAAATCATTTGAAATGGCAGGGAAACCTGTACGTATTGGCCAAATCAATGTTGTAGACGTTAATGATGTCTTAAAACGTAAAGAAGAAGTCATTGCAGCGATGAAAGAATTAATAACAGCAAATGAGTATGCTGCATTCTTATTAGTAGTGACGAATATTTTAACAAGTGATTCAGAAGGTTTATTAGTAGGTTCTGATGATTTTGTGCAACATGTTGAACAAGCTTACGGCGGTCAAGTCATCGACAACCAGATTAACTTACCAGGTGTTGTATCGCGTAAGAAACAAGTAGTACCACCATTACAATCAACATTTTAATGGATGCTTTACTAAAAAATATGAAGTGCCTTTTGAACAATTTGTTTAGAAGGCATTTTGTGCATTTTTATCGCTAACTTTTATCACAAGTTTAGGAGGACATATGGATATCGTCGTCGTAGGAGGAGGAAAACTCGGAGAAGACATCCTTCATGGTTTAATTAAAGAAGATCATAATTTGACTTTAATTGATAATGATCCACGCGTCATTGATGATCTAATTGATGAAATGGATATTAAAGGGGTAGTTGGAAACGGTGTTGATGTTGAAGTACAACGCGAAGCCGATGTTCAAAACGCTCAAGTCCTTATTGCGGTTTCTCCACATGATGAGGTCAATATTATTTCTGCTATGATTGCCAAAACTTTGGGCGTAGCGTTTTTAATTGTCAGAGTACGTAACCAAGCCTTTACGGCATAACAAGGTTTTATTCAGACAAATTTAGGGATTGATTATCTGATTAATCAGGATAGAGCAGCAGCTAACGATATCTTACAAGTTATAGATTACCCATCAGCAACGTTTGTGGAGCCTTTTTATCATAATCGAATGCATTTAATCAAAGTACGAATTATGGAAAAGTCACGTGTTGTTAACCAGTATATTAGGGATATCAGACAAACTATTCCAGAAGTTATCGTGGTAGCAATTGAGCGAAATGGAGAAACCATTATTCCTGATGGAAATGCTATTTTGTTGGCTGGTGATTTTATTGAAATATTCGCAAAGCGTGACGCATTACAAGACTTCTTCGTTGCTACTGGACACAAAAAAGTTAAACGTTATAAGTCAGCTTTAATTGTGGGCGGTAGTCGTATTAATAACTATTTAATCCCCATTCTACATGCAAGAGGTATTCATACCCGTTTAATTGAGAATGATAAAGAACGAGCTTCTGAACTAGCCAATCAGTTCACAGCAACTGAGGTTATTTATGATGATGGTACGGACCAATATGTCTTAAATGAGCAAAGGGTAGATAGTTTTGACCTATTACTCACTTTAACGAATAGTGATGAAGAAAATCTAATGATTTCTTTATACGGGAAAAATGCTGGTGTCCGCAAAACGATTACTAAGGTCAATAGACCAGGACTAATTCGTTTAATTGATGATAGTAAGCTAGATGTGATTCTTTCACCAAGAAAGGCAATTGTAGACGCTATAACTCGTCACGTAAGGTCTATTTCATCCAGTCAATCTGACAAGTTGGAAAACTATGCACGTTTATCTGATAACAAAACAGCAGTTTTAGAGTTTGTGTTAAGTCCAGATTGTAAAATCCTTGGTATCCCATAAAAAAACTGATATTCAGATCGGGATTAATGATAGGTTTAATCGTTAGAAATAAAGAAATGATCACTCCAAGTGGTGATGATATATTCATGCCTGGTGACCATGTATTGGTTATTGATATAGATGATAAAATTCGTAATTTTAATGAAATTGTAGTGAAAAAGAATAGGAGAGATGGCGAATGAATTGGCCTTATATCCAATATTTAATTGGCCGATTACTCATGGTCTTATCCTTACTGATGCTACCATCTTTATTCATAGCTTTTCTTTATCAAAATGAGCTTAAAGTAATCGTTGCTTTCATAATTTCCATGCTGATCACCTTCATTGTTGGTAAATTGATGTCAATTAGACTACCAGAAAAAGACGTCTTTTTTGCTCGAGAAGGCTTTGTCCTAGTATCCTTATCTTGGTTTTTAATCTCCATGTTTGGGGCTTTACCATTTTACTTGTCAGGTGCTGTAAACTCTTATATAGATGCCTTATTCGAGGCCGTTTCTGGCTTTACAACTACTGGTGCTAGTGTACTAGTAGATACTTTAAACGTGTTACCAGAATCGCTAATGTTTTGGCGGTCCTTTACCTTGCTGGTAGGGGGGATGGGGATGTTGATATTTCTTCTCTATATCGTGCCTAATATGGGAGCTAAAGGTGTATACGTAATGCGTGCTGAGTTACCAGGTCCTACGACAGGTAAGTTAGAATCTAGAGTATCTTCATCCATTTATATTTTATACTTTATTTATCTTCTCCTAACGATAGTATTTACAGTCTTACTCTGGATTGCTGGGGTCCCGTGGTTTGAATCTATGTTACTGTCCATGGGTACAGCTGGTACAGGTGGTTTTAACATTTATCCAACATCTATTGCACACTATGATTCAAGGGTAGTCGAAACCATCTTGATGATTGCGATGTTTACATTTGGGTTGAACTTTAACTTCTTTTATTTGGCTTATGAGAGACGTTGGAAAGAAATTTTTAAAGATGAAGAATTAAAGTGGTATATTTACATCATCTTAGCTGCAATAGCTATAATTAGTTTGGCACTCATCCCGTACTATGATAATTTATTCCGCTTGATACACGATGTACTATTCAATATTGTTTCCATTATGTCAACAACTGCCTATACTACAGTAGATATTCTACAGTGGCCAATTGCAGCACATTCAACAATATTATTATTAATGTTTATTGGGGGGATGTCTGGATCAACTGCATCTGGGCTAAAAGTCATTAGGATAGGGATTTACTTACGCTCAATCAAGCATGAAATCCAACATCTATTGGCACCTAACAGGGTTATTCCAATGACTTATAATGGGAAAAGAATTGAAAAAAATGTACACTATGGCATTGTTTATTACCTAATGACTTATTTAGCAGTGTTTGTAATAATATTGCTTGTGCTTTCTTTTGACGCTTTGAACTTTTCGTCTGCATTCTCTGCAACAATCGCTACAATTTCAAATATTGGAGGCTCTCTCGACCTACTTGGACCTTCTCAAGACTATGCTTCTCTGTCTAATTTTTCAAAACTCGTAATGTCAGTAGGAATGATTATCGGGCGTCTAGAAATTTATCCAGTGATTATTTTATTCTCAAAGTCAACTTGGCGAAAAATTTAAACATCACTTGTATATACAATTTTGTTTTTCTTAATAGCGAAAAGGAGGGGTGGGCTATGTAAGCGCATCCTTCTTTTTACATGGCTTTTAGCTAATTTTCTAGTCAACTTTCTATGATATTGTAATGCACATTTGTATTTATATTAATCAATTTTCTAGGAATTATTATTTTTATGGAGTATACTTCTAAGTAATGAAAGCGCTTATTTATCGCTAAATTTTTCATTACTAGGAGGAATTTTAATGAGTGAACAAGAAAAATATATCATGGCCATTGACCAAGGGACAACTTCATCACGTGCAGTAATCTACAACCATAAAGCAGAACCTATTGCCTCAAGTCAAAAAGAGTTTGAGCAAATTTTCCCTAAATCTGGATGGGTAGAACATAATGCAAATGAAATTTGGAACTCGGTACAGGCAGTTATCGCTGGAGCATTTATTGATGGCGGTTTACGTCCTGATCAAATTGCTGGTATTGGTATCACTAACCAACGTGAAACAACTGTAGTATGGGATAAAGAGACTGGTAAGCCAATTTATAATGCAATTGTATGGCAATCTCGTCAGTCTGCGCCAATCAGTGATAACTTGATTGATCAAGGTCTAAAAGAAAAAATTCAACAACATACTGGTCTTGTTGTCGACGCTTATTTCTCAGCAACTAAGATTCGCTGGATTTTAGACCATGTTGAAGGGGCTCAAGAACGTGCAGAGAAAGGCGAATTATTATTTGGTACGATTGATACTTGGTTACTTTGGAAATTAACTGACGGGGAAGTCCATGCGACTGACTACTCAAATGCCTCACGTACCATGTTGATGAACATTGAAAAACTAGAGTGGGATGATGACATGTTAGAAATGTTAAACATTCCAAAAGCGATGATGCCTGAAATTCGCTCAAACTCTGAAGTATATGGTCACACAGTTGGCTTCCACTTCTATGGCTATGAAGTACCAATTTCTGGTATGGTAGGGGACCAACAAGGTGCCTTATTCGGCCAATTAGCTACAGAAGAAGGTACAGTAAAATCAACCTATGGTACTGGTGCCTTTATCGTAATGAATGCTGGTAGCGAGTTGAAATTATCTGAAAATAACTTATTAACGACAGTTGGTTTTGTCATCGGTGATAAAGTGACATACGCTTTAGAAGGATCTGTGTTCGTTGCTGGTTCAGCTATTCAATGGATTCGAGATGGTTTAGAATTAATTGAAAATGCTGCAGAAACTGAAGAATTGGCTAATCAATCTACAAATGAAGATGAAGTTTACTTAGTACCAGCATTTACTGGTTTAGGTGCGCCGTACTGGGATTCTGATGCACGTGGTGCTGCTTTTGGTATCACTCGGGGAACAACAAAGGCTGACTTTGCTAAGGCAACTTTACAATCAATTGCATACCAAGTTCGCGATATTACTGATACAATGAATAAGGATACTGGTATCGATATTCCATTGCTTAAAGTTGATGGTGGTGCAGCAATGAATGGTTACTTGATGCAGTTCCAATCAGATATTACAGGTATTGAAATCGCTCGTGCTGCAAACCTTGAAACAACTGCCTTAGGTGCTGCTTATCTAGCTGGTTTAGCTGTTGGATACTGGAAAGATATCGATGAATTAAAATCGTTCACACAACCAGGTCAAACTTTCGAACCTAAGATGAATAATTCACATAAAGAGGACCTATACGCTGGTTGGACAAACGCTGTACGTGCTACGCGTGCCTACTCACAATATTTTAAAGAAGAAGCAAACGACTAATACACAGGAGGTTTAGTTTAAATGCCTAAATTATCATTTAAGTATAGACAAGAAACAGTTAAACAATTAAAAGATAATCAATATGATTTATTTATTATTGGTGGCGGTATCACTGGTGCAGGTGTAGCGATTCAATCGGCTGCATCTGGCCTAAAAACGGCTTTAGTAGATATGCAAGACTTCTCTGAAGGGACATCTAGTCGCTCAACTAAATTAGTACATGGTGGTATTCGGTACTTAAAAAACTTTGATTTAGAGGTTGTTTCAGATACAGTTACTGAACGTGCAACCGTTCATAATATTGCACCTCATATTCCGCAACCAGACCCAATGCTAATGCCTTTATATGATGAACCCAAAGTAACCTTCAATCCATTACGTTTGCAAATTGCCATGGATATTTATGACTCACTTGCTGGTGTTAAAGATTCTCAATACGCTAATGAAATGCTATCTAAGGATGAAGTATTGAGCCGTCAACCAGATTTAATGTCTGAAGGTCTAATCGGTGGTGGTAAATACCTTGATTTCAACAATAATGATTCACGATTAGTTATTGAAAATATTAAGCAAGCCAATGATGATGGGGCTGATTTATTAAGTCATGCTAAAGTTGTTGGTTTCGAATATGAAAATGATAAAATCGTCGCTGTTCAAGTAGAAGATTTATTATCTAGTGAAAAATTCACAGTTAAGTCTCATGTAGTGATTAATACAACTGGTCCTTGGTCAGATACTATTCGCCAATTGGACGGTTCAGATGAAAAACCTGCACAAATGCGACCAACAAAAGGTGTGCATTTCGTAGTTGATCAATCTAAATTAAGTGTTTCACAACCAATTTATTTTGATACTGGTGAACAAGATGGCCGTATGGTTTTTGTATTACCACGAGAAAATAAAACTTACTTTGGTACAACAGATACTGATTATACCGGTGACTTTGAACATCCAACTGTTACACAAGAAGATGTAGATTACTTACTACGTGTTGTAAACCATCGCTTCCCTAATGCTAACCTGTCAATTGACGATATTGAAGCTTCATGGGCTGGTTTAAGACCATTAATTGATTCCAATAATGCTTCTGACTATAATGGTGGAGATGCTGGACGTTTATCAGAACAGACATTTGATGAATTAGTCACTTTATTCGATGATTATAGTAAGCAAAAAGTTGAACGAAGTACTGTAGAAGACAAGTTGCAAGATCTAGGTTCTAATACATCTGAACGTGGCGACGGTAGCCCTTCAAGTGTATCCCGTGGCTCTGATTTATCAGTAGCGCCTTCAGGCCTGTTCACCCTCGCAGGAGGTAAAATTACTGACTACCGTAAAATGGCAAAAGGGGCAATGGAAAGAATCATCCCAGTTGTAGCTGATATGACAGGTAAATCTTATGATTTAGTTCAATCATCCACTTACCCAGTATCTGGCGGTCAATTTGATCCAAATAGCTATGAAACTGCTATGGAAAACTTTGCCAACGTGGGGGTAGCTCGTGGATTAACTTATGGACAATCACTTAAACTAGCTAAATTATATGGTTCAAATATGAATCGTGTAGTTGCATATCTACCCGTAGCTAAGGAATATGCAGCGAAATATAACTATCCAGTAGATATTGCAGTCAGTTTAATCTATGCCTTGGAAGAAGAAGGCGTATACACACCATTAGACTTCTTCGCACGTCGAACAACTTTCATGTTATTCCAACATGACAAGATGCTTGCGGTTAAAGATGCTGTTAGCCAAACAATTGTAGACTACCTAGGTTTAGATAAAGCCAACGCTGATCAACAAAAAACAGCATTAGATGAAGAAATTGCCAAAGCTGAATTACAATATTTAAAATAATTCATCCGTTTTTTGTGTAGATATATAAAAACTAATGTATTGTGATAAATAAAACTATGGGAGGTATTAATATGGACGGATTTATTGGTGAATTAATTGGTACTTTTTTACTGGTATTACTAGGGTGTGGGGTTAATGCAGGTGTAAATCTAAACAAATCAAATGCTAAAGAAAGTGGTTGGATTGTTATCACTATGGGGTGGGCTTTAGCCGTTACTATTGGTGTATACGCTTCTGGTTTCCTATCAGCTGCGCACTTAAACCCTGCAGTTACGATCGCTTTCGCAGTGAATGGTTCTTTTGCTTGGGCTGAAGTGGTTCCTTATATTGCTGGTCAAATGATTGGTGCAGTTCTAGGTGCTACGACAGTATGGCTAGCTTATCATGAGCAATTTGAAGCAACTAAAGAAGAGGGTTCAATTCTTGGAACCTTCGCCACAGGTCCACAAGTCGATAACCCTACATGGAATTTAATGACTGAAATTATTGGTACTGCTGTATTAGTCGTTGGGGTTATGGCCGTAGGTGCAAACCAGATTGCAGATGGTTTAAACCCAATGATCGTTGGTATCATCGTTGGTTCAATCGGTCTTTCATTAGGTGGTCCTACAGGATATGCCATCAACCCAGCTCGTGACTTAGGACCTCGTATTGCACATGCCATCTTACCAATTTCAGGTAAGGGAGGGTCAAACTGGGGTTACGCCTGGGTACCTATTGTTGGACCGATTATCGGTGCGATTGTAGCTGCCTTAGTATACAACTTGGTCTTATAATCAGAACTAATAGAAAAAAACCAGAACGTGCGTTCTGGTTTTTTTCTATTTAATTTAATAAGTATTAAAAGGGCGTAGATTTTTTTCTAAATATATAACATCTAACCATTTGTTGAATTTATAGCCCATATTCCTACAGATACCGTATTGTTTAAATCCATGCTTTTCATGAAACTTTAGAGATGATTCATTCGTACCAGTTACTTGAGAAACTAATTTATAAATATCAGGATAATGATCAATAACTTCTTTTTCTAATGCGTTATATAGACGACTTCCAATACCTTTAGCTTGAATATGAGCATCTAAGTAGATCGTAAGCTCTTTAGATGGGGTATAACCTTCATACGCACCAGCATCACTAGTATAAGCGAAACCAATCACTTGGCCATCATAATCAGCAACTAAGAAGGGATTTATGCCTATACGTTCAGTTATCTGTTCTTCTTTTAAAGAAACGTCAGTTAGGGCGATCCTAAAAGAAATAGTTGTATTCTGAATGTAATAATTATAAATTGCAGTTAACTGCGCAGCGTCAGCTAATTCAGCAGGTCGTATAATTACTTGTTCAGTATCAACATCTATAGTATTTGTAGATTTTAAAGTATCTGTCATAGAGAATCTTCCTAACTTTTTTATTTTAGACTATGATATCATTAGATATTATTTGATGCCAATACAAAATAAAGCTGGTGAATGATCGGTAGAGGGTATCATAAAGTGGACATAGAGAACCATATTAAATAAACATTTAGCTTTAAATAATATATGTTATGTAAACTAAAGGGTAAAATAAATTACTATAATCAACCCAGCTATTTGATGTCTTTATATCTTGTTATCTATATGCTTATATGCTTGTATACTTGTTTATGAACTTCTTTTACTTACAAGACATACAACATGTATAAACTTATAACTTTATGTCTGAGCGCACAATGCAATGACCGCGCAATGTTTACAAGCAATTATAACTGCTATAGTTATATGAATTCTTAGCTCCTGTCTATGATTTAGAACATATGTTTGGTATAATGAAACATAGCATTTTAAGGAGTTTTGAATATGGATAACTACTTTGATAAAGAAGCTTTCTATGAACTATATACTGACTATCTATCACAGAAACAATACAATACGAAGGAAAGCTATCTTAAAAATATCAGACCATTCTTTATTTATCTTGAAAAACAAGAAATTACACATCCAACATACCATGATATCGAACGTTATTTTGATGATTTAATCAATCATCCAAGCAAAACCTATATCTTAATTAATAATATAGACTATGACGAGCTTTCTGAAGAACAACGTCGAGCACTAGACCAATTCCGTTATAAAGACCGCACTATTAAAACGTATCGCAACATGCTAAATCAATTCTTTAAGTGGTTAGAACGCGAAAATTTATATGAGAATATCGTTGCTAAAGCGAATAATAATATTCCAGTACCACACGGTCATGCTAAAGACGCACTAGACATTGAAGACGTTGAAAAGCTTTTAGCTTACCTTAAATCAACGGCAGATACATTAATTGGCAAACGTAACTACGCGCTTATTTTATTAGCTGTAACTACGGGACTTCGGACAGTCGAACTAAGTCGTGCAAACTTTGAGGATGTGCAACGCCGTGGCTTAAATACTGTTATTTATGTTCAAGGTAAAGGCCGACGAGAGAAAGATGAATTTGTTATTATACCGCGAAAAACAAAAGAAGTTATTCGTGAGTATACGCGTTTTCGTGAAGACCAAGCTATCATGATTAATACTGATTTGTCACCACTATTTGCTTCTCATGGCAATCGAAATAAAAGCGGACGTATGTCAGCTAGATCCATTTCTAGAGTCATAGCCAACGCTTATGAAGCTGTTGGGATACATTCATCTAAAATTACGCCACATTCACTTAGACATACTGCAGCAACACTTAGCTTAATCAACGGTGGCAATTTACGTGAAACTCAAAAAATGTTACGGCACTCCAGCGTTCGAACGACTGAAATATACGCACAAGACTTAAATGAAGATTTGAATACCTCCAGTCAGTTAATAGAAGATCTCATTGATCAATCAAGAATTCTTAAAGATTTATAAGTTTATGACGAGGATGCCTCTACTTAAACAAGATAATTAAAAGCCCCTACTTATGATGTATTTGGGGGCTACTATTTTAGATTTAAACGGAAAACGGGTTTAATAAAGCTAGGGTAAGTGTTTGCTATTTAAATACACTTCTATGTCCGCTAATTGCCCTTAGCGGACATAGACAATAGGTACATTTGCTTAAAGATTATTTATAATTTTTCTAATAAATCACCTAAATACTCAGCTAACGCTAACATACCAAATTTTTACGCAACCTTTCCTGAATCAGCGTTATAGTTCGCATTTGTGCTTGCACCATAGGCCTACTTTTATCCAACTTCTGTTTCGATAAATCGGACTGGTCAAGCTTGTATGTTTTCTCCTTTGAAGAAATTTCCAACTTTACCATATCTCCAAATGATCCACCACCCCACCAACAATTTGAAATTTATCTGGCGTAGATTGATCCAGCGCTTCATAAAACTTAGAAAATATTAGTCAGTAGACCAGTTAGGATAAAATACCCCAAAACTATACTAATTACAATACCCTATATTGACTCCGTGCTAATTTTACTCATCGCCACATTTTAAATAACATTTACCAATTGCTCTAAGGCTAATATCAGTCAAGTAGCTACTCAAAAGAATTAACTTATAGTTTTACTTTTGGTAACTAGCCCACCTTGGGCTTAAAATTAATTAATGTATTAGCGAACACTTGTAGTATGTTATCACCCTTTATTCCATATGAGGTTATTTATTATCGCAATGCATAAAGTTTCCTAAATAACGGACATTTATAATAATTTCCGTTTTAATGGCAATTTATATGATTTTTCTTTATAATGGAAAATAAGGAGGTGCCTTATGGATAAGAGCTACATAGCCATTATCGGTGACCTGATTGATTCTAAAAAAACTGCTCACCGAGCCCAATTACAAGAAAATTTAATTCAAAGTTTCTATGTCATTAATCAAAAATACGCACATATAATCGTTTCTAAACTAACAATCACTTTGGGAGATGAATTCCAAGTACTCATAAAACCAAATGAGCAGCTATTTCAATTTATCGATGATATCCAACGCTTAATTAACCACCCCATTCGCTTCGGGATAGGATATGGCAATATTTCTACTGAAATCAACCCAGAGATGAGTATAGGAGCAGACGGCTCTGCTTATTGGCACGCAAGAGCTGCTATTGAAGAGGTTGCTTCCAACAATTATAGTGGTAATTTAAGACAAGTATTCATTGGATTAGGAGAAAAAGATACTACCATTAATACGATACTATTGCTTACAGATACACTAAGATCAAGTTGGACGAGAAACCAGCTGGATGTTTTTAATGGTCTATTGGAGGAAGGAATCTATCAGCCAGTATTTAACCAAAGCGTGCTTGCTAAAAAGTTAAATCTATCGGCTTCAGCACTTAGCAAACGTCTAAACGCAGGTAATATAAAAATCTATTTGAAGGCTAAGGAAAATCTCATCAATATGATAGAGGAGGTGGATGATGTTCATTCATAATTCGATAACTACTCTCATATTAATCGCCCATTTTCTAGGTGATTATCATTTTCAAAGCGAATCATTATCTAAAGCTAAAAATAAACACTATCATGCGCTAGCTAAACATTTGGCTATCCACGGATTCTTATTATTGATTTCCTGGATACTCAGTTGGCAGATCAGCTTATTTGGGCTATTTTTAACCATATGGATGAGCCATGTCATTATAGACATTTTAAAAGTTACTATTCAGCGTAATTGGTCATTTAAAGCAAAACAACTGCCCTACATTTATCTCATTGATCAGTTACTACATATTGCCGCTATCTTAATCATTAGCCAATATCTTTTTCCAGCATCCGGTGAAATTAGTCTAGTTATACCAATATTGATTTTGAAATGGATGCTTCTAATTGTGTTAATCACTAAACCAGCAAATATCACTTTTAAAATACTCTTTAACCAATATCAAAACTACTCCAATCATCAAACAGAAACAGTCACTGTACCAGGAGCAGGCGCAATGATTGGTAACTTAGAACGGATCTTATCAGCTATCTTTCTTTCATTGAACGCCCTTTCTTCCATTGGTTTAATCTATACCGCTAAATCGATCGCGCGGTTTAAATTGATAGAAGAAAATCAAGGTTTTGCTGAATATTATTTAATTGGAACGCTTTATAGTATTCTCTTTGTCGTTACCGCTTACGCTTTAATCTTTTAGAAAATTCGTACAACTTCTTCATTTTTATGATACTGGTCACTTTAAAACACACATTTATCAACAAGATTTTACCGAGTTGTTATGGTAATTAACGAGATATCCCTAATAGAAAAGCAACTATTTAAGCAATTGTTTGAGACCTTACCCAAATTAACTAAAACACCGAACATTACCAACCAAGGCATATGTTCGGTGTTTAATTGCTTTAATTAGGCATTTATTTTAGGTAATGTAAGTTAATAAAAAAACGCTCTTAGATAAACAGATAGAAATGATCAGTTTACCTAAGAGAGTCAAATTAATAAGCAGTTTCATCATTGTTTAAGCAAAGACGTTAGTTTCTAATGAAACAAATTATTGGTTTTCACTTTCAATGATACGTGTATTTTCATTCACTTTTTGTTTATTCAATGGATACATGAATAGCAAAATTAATCCAGCAGCAAGAAGTAAGGCGCCAGGTAACAAGGTACCAACGTTATAAATACTGTTGGCTACTTCAGCAGTTTGTTGTTCAACGCCTGATTGGTAACCAATTGCTGTTAATAACGCACCCGCTAGGAAACCAGCAATTGCTTGTCCTACTTTACGTGTAAATGAATATACTGCGTAGATTGTTCCATCTTTACGTGTACCACGTTTAACGTAAAAATCATCAATGACATCTGTTACAAACGCATACATCGCCATCATATAGTACCCCATCACGATACCTGCAACAATAACTAAAATCGCAAATACTAATGGACTTTGGATTTTTAATACAAAGGCAATAAGATAAATCGCACCTGCACCAATTAAGGCGAAAGAACCTGCTTCCTTCTTACCAAATTTCTTAGTAATCGTACTTACAAATGGCGCAACTACTAAAGCACTTAGGGTCATACCCGCAGTCGCAATTGGCAAAATTCTCGTGTTTTGGAAGAAATCTAAATACGTATATTGTAATAATTGACCTAATGATATTAATCCAGCAAGCATAAACATTGTTGAGAACATCAAACCTAGGAAGCCTCGATCTTGGATTAATTCAAGTATATCTGTAAGCATCGCTTTTGCACTGAACTTATCACCTTGAGGTAATTCTACACGTTCCTCAACCATGCCGTAACATAATAAGTAGCATACAGCCGCTGCTAAACCTAAAGCAATAGCTAACCAAGTAAAGTTAGTTGCAAGTACTTTACCGTCTGCACTATAGGCAATTAACGGTACTACAAACCCTAAACTAAATTGGATCAATGTTGAACCAATTGAACGGAAAGTTGATAAATTCGCACGATCTTCAGCTTTGCCTGAAACCACAGATGCTAGTGATCCATAAGGAATGTTAATAGAAGTATAGAAAATTGATCCCCAAAGTAAATAAGTAATAAACATATAAATAACTTTAGCTGTTGGTGACCAATCCACAATGAAACTATTATACATCAAAGCGCTTGCAATTCCGACCGGAAAAGCCATTCTACGTAACCAAGGTTTAAACTTACCTACACGAGTAGTCATTGCATTATCGACAATAACCCCCATCCCAACATCTGTAAATGCATCAACTAGTCGTGCAATACCAAATAAAGTCCCTACGGTCGCTGGAGATACACCCATAACATTCGTATAAAATACCATAAAATAGTTTGATGCTAGGAAAAATGTTAAATCGTTACCGATATTCCCTATCATATAACCTAATTTGTCGCGCAAGCCGAAAGGACGACTTGTTTTTACTTTATTTTCTTGACTCATATTAATCCTCCACTTTTTTATTCAAATGATTTTTTTTGCAAATTTCACAATATAAAAATAATTAGTGCACTTATTTATATTTCATATTATACTGAATAAGAAATGAAATGTAAACGATTTATAATTAAAATTGCAAACTTATTTTCTTATATCATCATGAAAATGTGAGTTTTATCACATTATATATTACATACTTTATTTTTCGAAAAAATAAAATGACAAAATATACAACTTTAAGGAACCAAAGTTGTTTTTTAATTAATTATCCAAATAGAATTATTTTGCAATAATATATACTTTAAATAAAATTTATATAGAGAAAAAGAGTGACGAAGTTTTTAAACTCAGTCACTCTCTCTTTTTAGATCATTTATTATTGGTTAGCCTTTGCCTTCTCATAGAATAATTTTTGTTCATCTGCTGGAACCATAGATCCTCCAGTAGCCCATGCAATATGCGTCATATGATCAACCTTATCCATTAAATTATTATGGATTAAATAATTTTTACCGGCAGTCGTTGTAAACAATTTTTGCGGTCCCATTAATCCAGCCGTAGCAGCAGGTTCAACAAATATATCTTCAACATCTTTAAGGTCGGTTAATAGTCGGTTAGACTCTTCATCAGTTAAGGTGTAGCCACCATCAAAAATTCCTGACATCAACTTCGCAACAATTTGGGAGGTTCTTGGAACTGCTAAGCCATCCATCACTGTTAGCCCATCAATGCCAAAATCATATACTGAAATATCAGCAAATTTCTTAGTAATTAAACCAAGTAACATAGACGGTACATGAGTTGGTTGTGCAAAAAAACAGTGAACATTATCGCCATAAATTTGTTTTAAACCATAAGTAATACCTCCAGGACTACCGCCAACACCACATGGTAGGTACACCATTAGTGGATGATCTTCATCAACGATAATTTGTTGTTCTTTCAACTGGCGCTCTAATCTCGATGCAGCTGTTGTGTAACCCAAGAACAATTGAATGGAGTGTTCATCATCAATAAAATATGCATAAGGATCAGATAGTGCTGATTGTCTACCTTGGTCTACTGCTTCTGTAAAATTGGTTTTATGTTCAATTACTTGAACACCATGACTTCTAAGATAATCTTTCTTCCATTGTTTTGCTTCATGAGACATGTGAACTTGAACATTGAAACCTATTTTCGCTGACATTACACCTGAGGAAATACCAAGATTACCAGTCGTTCCAACTACTACAGTATATTGTTTAAAAAAATCTTGAAAAGCTTTTGTCGCAAATTTACCGTAGTCATCATCATAACCAGATAATAATTTTTCTTCAAATGCTAAGGCTTCTGCATGACGTAGGACTTCGTAAATGGCGCCGCGCGCTTTTATTGTACCTGCAATTGGTAGCAAATCATCCCGTTTAAGTAACATTTTTCCTGGAAAAGAAAAGTCATAATTATTTTCTAAGGTAGATTTGAATTGACCAATTTCAGAAATTGGTGATTCAATCAATCCATCAAGCGCTTCAGTATCTTCAAATACTGCTTTAATAAAAGGGGCAAAACGTTTCAAACGTGCTTCAGCATCTTTAATTTCAAGAACCGAGACATCTAATTGTCCTTTTAAATTTTTGAAAGGTATATGACTGTCATTTTCCCAAAAAACAGGTTTCCGGTTCCGAATATCACCCAATATTTTTTGATTTATTTGTTCTCTTGTTTCAGATATGGACTCTATTGACATATCTATCCACCTTTCATATAGTTTAATTTCAACTTAAAAAGTATAACGATATTTGAGGTCTGCGTCAACGGTTTTACCTTGCGAATATAGAACAGCATCGCGATTGCTTTTACTTTTCTTCTTATCTATAATGAATTAGACGAAACACTGTATAAACAACTATTTATTTAATATATATATAAATTTATAAATCGATAAAAATAGATATCATTTACCTATTAGAGATTACTATCAAATAACAAAATAAAAGATTTATTTAAGGAGAACGCTATGTTAGAGAAAGAACGTAAAGAAATCGACCGTATTGATAATGAGATTGTTCGATTATTTGAAAAAAGAACCAAAATGGTAGAACAAGTGGCTCAAGTAAAGTTAGCCAATAATAAAGAAATTCTTGATACTGATAGAGAGCAAGCTGTTATCGAAAAAGTTCAGGGGTACTTGGAGGATAAGCGTTTAAAAGAAGAACTCGCTGATCTATATACTGAAATTATGCGTATATCACGTGGTCATCAGAAGCGTTGGATGGCTGATCGTTCAGATTCATAAACTATAAATAATAATAAAAAGAGGCAGGGACAAAAATATCTCAGCCTCTTTTTATTATTAAATTCGGGTTTCAAAAGTCTGCATTTTGGTCCAGTACGTCAATTCTAAACGACTTTTGTCCCACCTTCTTTTACTATCTATTATGAAACTCTTCTTTAATTGCTTCAAGTAATTGGGGTTGTTCAATTACGTCAATACCTGTTCTAGCTAACGTTTCAACAACTTTCAGCATCATATCATAAGCAAATGGTGTTTGTGTACAGTCTCTAAATTCAGGTGTATGACCAATAACACGTTTGCCATCTGTAATTGAATAATATGAATGGATTGAAGGGACAACATGACTCACATCTCCCATATCAATTGAACCATTTTCCCCCACTTTTTCAGGCACCATGTCAATGCCTAGTTCTCCGGCATTTTTATTGTAAGCTTGAGATAAAGTTTCATTTGTAATCATATCTTTGTAGATATTTTCAAAATCTTTATGCTTCATTGTACAGCCACTAGCCAATGCAGCAGCCTCTGCACAATTGATAATTTTTTCAGATAATATATTCATATAAGGTGTATCTAGAGCACGTACATAGAATTCAGCTCTTGTATAATCTGGAATTACATTAGCTGCGTCTCCACCATGAGTTATAATGCCATGAACACGAGCAGATGGACGCATTTCTTGCCGTAGACTATTGATACTATTAAATAGGTTTATCATGGCATCTAAAGCATTAATACCTTCATCCGGTGCCTCAGCAGCATGAGCTGGTTTTCCAAAAAATTCAAAAGCAATTGGATGGATAGCCATGGAGGTACCAGACATAGTATTTTCATCTGAGGGATGGGTACACATAGCGACATCTACATCATCAAATACGCCACTATTGGCCATATCTACTTTAGTCCCAGTTGTCTCTTCTGCTGGCGTGCCTAAAACAACTACTCGCCCACCTATTTCATTGATGACTTTTGACAAAGCAATACCTGCCCCTGTATCAACCGTACCTAGCATATTATGTCCGCATCCATGACCAATCGATGGTAAAGCATCGTATTCAGACAAGTAGGCAATCGTAGGGCCAGCCTGACCTGAATCAAATGTTGCTCTAAAGGCTGTTTCAAACCCTGCGTACGGTGCTTCCACTGTAAAACCATGCTTTTCCAGCAATTCAATATGTGCTTTCGAAGATTTAAACTCTTGATGTCCTAATTCTGGGTTTGCAAAAATATAATCGCTTAACCCTCTTAAGTCATCCTCCAAGTTTGTAACTGCTTGGTGTAATCTTTCTTTTATAGTCATATATATTTCAATCCTTTCTAGAATGGACCATAACCCACAAAGTGAGCACCAATTAAGAATACCAAACCAATTAGAATGTAAATTACTAATAACGGCATAAACCATTTGAACCACTTGTTATATGGTATTTTAGCTAATGATAATTCGGCCATTAGGACACCTGAAGTTGGAATAATGGCATCCATAAAACCAGACCCTAATTGAAAGGCAAGTACAGCTGTCTGTCTTGTAACATTTAAAGAGTCAGCAATCGGTAACATTATTGGCATAGTCGCAGCAGCTTGACCTGAGCCTGATGGGATAAAGAAGTTAATTAGAATTTGGATAACGTACATTCCTACAGAACCCAAGACAGCTGGGAAAATATTGACTACTTGTACGAGATAGAAAATAATCGTGTCTAAAATCATCCCATTTTCCATCACGACTAAAATGCCACGAGCAAATACAATGGCTAAGACAGAGAATGTCATCTCGCTAGCTCCTGCAACGAACGTATCAGCTATTTTTCCAGTTGGTAATCCACCAATTAATGCGGATACCACTGCCATTGTAAAGAACATCGCCCCTAATTCATCAATAAACCAGCCAATTTGAAATACACCATAAATCATTATAGAAAAACCTAAAAGTAAAGCGAGTGTGATCCATTTGTGACGAGATGAAAATGCTGGTATTTCCTGTTCATTTAGATCTATATAGTCAGCTTGTGCTTTATCAGCAGCTTCTAAATCGGCAACATCACTTTTACTTGGATCAGCTTTAACTTTCTTTGCGTATCGCATAATAAAAATCGTTGTCACTGCCCAAAGAACAACAAATAAAACAATACGTAAACCAACACCGGAAAATAGAGGTAACTCAGCTAAAGCTTGGGCAACCCCTACAGAGAAAGGATTCATAAATCCAGCATTAAATCCGACAGCAGCACCAAGTATTAAAACAGCAATTCCTGTCATAGCATCATAGCCAAGCGCACGGGCTAAAGCAATACCGATTGGAATAAAAAGAATAATTTCTTCAGATAAACCTAGAGTTGCCCCTCCTAAACCAGTAACGAAGACTAAAATGGGAATAAAAATTTCTTCGCGGCCCTTTAAAGCACGAACTAAACGTCCCATTAAAGCTTCAAGGATCCCTGTTTCATTAATTAATTTAAAAGAACCACCAGTAATGAATAGGAAGAATACAATCGAACCAACCTCAATAAATGCTTGTGGTAGTGCTAAAACCAATTGGAAGGGATTTTGTGGACTTGATTCAATAAAATGAAATGAATCTGGTACCAATACCGTACGGTCATCAACAAGTGTTCGTTCAAACTCACCTGCAGGAATTATCCACGTTAATACCATCATGACGACCATGATCGCAAATAAAAGTACTAGTGCATTTGGCATTCGTAACTTTTTAGGAAATAATTTTGATTTCATAACAAAGCTCCTTTTTAAAATTAGAATAAAAAAATACCAAGGCAAGCAAAAGCTCGTCTTGGTATTGGTTGAATACAGAAATCACTTTTGCCCACAAAATAGAAAGCGCTCCTGGAAGGAATTGGGCATTCCTTTTTGGCAGTGATGCATTTTTTTAATACACCCCCAACAGTAAGTCATACTGTTTCGGCTAATAACCCTTTCTCCAAACGGATACTGATGTGATTAGCGGCCTCTCTCTATTTCGCATTTTTTCATGTAATTCTAATCTTAGGAAATAATAGGAACAATGTCAAGAAATTTTACAATCAATGTTACGGGCTACTGTGCCTTCATAATAAGAGTTCATATATTAAATTAACGCTATAAGGCATATATAATATTAAATTGCGCAGTTTTATGGGTTGCCATTACTGAATACTTTCCTTATTTACTTTTTTGCTTATAACTATATCCATAAACTCAATGTAAGACAATTTCTTTCAACCAATTTTCAGCTAATGGTAGCCATTGTGCTGCAGTCTTATTTATTTGATTTGGATATAAAGCTGATGATTCGTTAGCTACAGACAAACCATGTGGCCCTTTTTGAAAGATATGCATTTCAAATGGTATTTCATTTTCTTCTAAAGCTAAAGCAAAGGAAATTGAGTCGCGCACATTCACTACTTGGTCTTCTCTTGTTGCCCAAATAAAAGTTGGTGGGGTATCTGCATTAACCGTAGCTGGTATGGAGTATTGAGAAACTTCTTCTAGGGTTGGTTGTGGTTTCCCAAAACACGCGAGAGAAATAGCAGTCGCATAGGCTTGCACATTTGGATCTGGATTTTCTACATTTTTACCAAAATAGTAAGCAATATCTGTGAGTGCATACGATGAAATATTAAATGCAGGTTTCAACTGGTCCCCTGTTAAACTTGTTGCTTCTTGAATTACCGGTTTATTCCATACATTACTATACATCCCAGTATTATGTCCGCCCGCTGAAAAGCCGATTAAACCAATTTGATCGGTATTCACTTGCCACTCAGTTGCATGTTGATGAATTAACTCAAATACTTTGGCAGTTTCTTTTAGGGCATGCGGGAATAGAACTTCTTCTTTAACTGGAAAATGTTCTTCAGCTAAAATTTGATCAGTCGTCTTACCTTGACCGTAAACAGAATAGCGTAAGACAAAGGCATTAAATCCCATAGCGTTAAAAGCCATAGCTCCAGGTTCTGCCTCTCGGTCAGAACAATACATATAAGAACCACCCGGACAAATAATAATAGCTGGTCTCTTTCTGTTATCATTATTTGTTGTGAATGGGTCTAATAAATAAGTTGTTAAAGTGACATCATCTCTGTCTTCATATAATTTAATTACTTCGCTCCGCATATTGGACCTCCTAGTTTATGTTATGACTATTATAACATCGAACTTTTACCTTAAAAAAAGAAAAAGCCCGCCAAGTTGGCAAGCTTCTATAAAATGTCAATGATTAACGTTCAATCACTAATTCTGAACTAGCAATAGTTTCTTTATCAGCAGCTGGTGCTTCAATTGAACCAAATGGCATTTGGGCAATCAATTCCCAAGATTCAGAAAGATCTAATAATTCACGGATGCTACGATCGAATCCTTGTTCGTAGCCAATGTTGAAGTGTTGTAAGTTTGCACCTAAACCTAATTCAGTTAATGTTAACCAAGTGGTTAATTGTGCATTAGCAGATGCATGGTTTTTATAAATTAAACGACGTTCTTCATTAGCTGGGATACCTGATTCGACTGCGTCACGATCTTCAAAGAATAAAATTGTACCAACAGCATCACGTGCACCATCCATGATTGGTGTCATATAATTTAATGTTGCTTCATCTAATACATCTTTTTGAACATTTTTAACTAATTCCCAAAGTTTAACATTGTTTTCACCAGAAACCACTACAACACGAGTTGCTTGTGAGTTAAATGCACTTGGAACTTGTGGAATTACTTCATTCAAAGCAGCAGTCACATCTGCAGCAGTTACATCTGTATTAGCTCCAATAGCGTATTGAGAACGACGTTTAGTTAATAAGTCTTTAAAATCTGACATGTTTCATTTTACTCCTCCTAAATCCATTTTTATAATAAGTTCCAATTAGAACTATTTCTAGTTTACATGCTTACTTTTTAAAAGTCAATTAGTAAGTTCAATAATATACAACCTTATACTTTTAAATTATTAAAAGTTTTTTGTATGAATATTCAGTATTCTAGATCAAGTATTCATTTACCCCAATATACTCTTTTAGGAATTGCTTAGTTCTCTCTTCTTTAGGATTGGTGAATATTTCCTCCGGGCGACCTGATTCAACAACTACACCATCATTCATAAAGACAACCCGGTCCGCTACCTTACGGGCAAAATTCATTTCGTGTGTAACGATAACCAATGTCGTATGGCCTTTTGCCAATTGTTCAATTGTCTCAAGTACCTCATGAACTAGTTCAGGGTCTAATGCAGAGGTCGGCTCATCTAGTAAAATCGCTTTTGGTTGTACTGCAAGCGCTCGGGCAATACTTACCCGTTGCTGTTGACCTCCAGATAATGTAATCGGATATTGGTCTTTTTGATTGGATAAACCTACTTGTTTAAGTAATTTTTCAGCGAAAGCTTCCGCATCCGCTTTTTTCATTACATTATTTGAGATTAAAGATAAGGTAACATTTTCTAGGGCTGTCTTATTTCTAAATAAGTTATAGTGTTGAAATACCATGGCAGTTTGCTGTCTCAAAGCGAAAGCATCTTGTTTCTTAATATCTGGTGCTGTGACTTTAACATCATTGATTTCAATCGTACCGATAAATAAAACCTACAACAACATAAGTTTCAAAATATAACATTAAAATATATCAATACAACCAATGATTATAAATGCTTTCTATTCAAAACGCTAGTTTTTTGCTCATGATGATTGCAATTTAATATTTCATGCGCTATTTGTTATAATCGAGGTAAATATTTAGCAAATTGAAGGAGGTTATTTTACGATGACCAGTAACTATACAAGTGACATTTGGAAAGATCAACCTTATGCTTTAACTGTAGCCTTTATCAGCCACTTTAATGCCTTACATCAAACGATGAAAACTTTACTTGATAAGGATGATGCTAGCTTCTTCCAGTGTGTAGAAGAATTGGCTAAAACAAATCAGATCATTAAACGCAATCACCATTTTTTGGATCAAATTAGGCAACTGAGAAATTTATTAACACACCATAAGACAGATATCGATGTAAATTTAGCCTATCCTTCTGATGAAACAACTTTACAGAGACACAGTCAATGAGGCATATCGAACAACGGTATCACGTCTCTTCAAATACTGTA
>NZ_KV786965.1:0-775 GCF_001806975.1 Aerococcus sp. HMSC10H05 | reverse complement strand
GCACCTCAAGGAGGGGTACTTTCTCCCCTACTGAGTAATATTTACTTACATGAATTGGACAAAGAATTGTCGAGACGTGGACATCGATTCGTGAGATACGCAGATGACTTCGTCATCTATATCAAATCAAAACGAGCCGGAGAACGTGTATTAGAAAGTATCACTAAGTTTATCGAAAAGGATTTAAAACTCATTGTGAACACAGCAAAGAGTCAAGTAGGGTCGCCAACCCATTTAAAGTTCTTGAGCTGTCTGATTCATACAATGAATGGCCAATGTCGTTTTATCCCTACCAAGCAGGCAAAGCAGAAATTCAAACGTACTTTGAAACGATTGACTAGCCGCAAAAGACCTGGTACGTTCAAAGAAATTATACAACAAATCAATCGAGTTACACGAGGCTGGATTAACTATTTTGGACTGGGATTCATAAAAACCTTCATCCAAAGGATAGAACAATGGCTACATCGCAGAATTAGACAGCTTATTCTTAAACGTTGGAAACGACCAAAGACAATCATTAGAAAATTAATGTCCTATGGACTTGATACTGATTCTGCCAAACGCATTGCATATTCACGCAAGAAGTACTGGCGATTGTCAATAAATCTACAATTACACGTGGCATTTTCAACAAAAAGACTCTACCATTGGGGCTTAGTGCCTTTAAACCAATTAGTAGAGTCTGCTTACGCAAAATATTGAACCGCCGTGTACGGAACCGTACGCACGGTGGTGTGAGAGGTCGGAATCGAAAGATTCCTCCTACTCGATT